>NZ_JBGVFE010000095.1:0-78274 GCF_045120835.1 Methanobrevibacter sp. | reverse complement strand
AACGGAAGATGCTGCAGCGATACCTTGTCCCATACCGGAACCTAAACCTGCGAAACCAATGGATGCACCTACACCGATAGCAATAATACCTGCTTCTAAAGTTAATTTAGTTGCATTTCCACCTAATAAACCTGAGAATACTAATAATAAGATTGCAACCAAGAAACCGTAAATAGCCTGAGTCTCTGGTAATGCAGAGAAAATAATACCCCTAGCGAACATGTCGTTGTCTTCTGCAACTGCTCCTACAGAACCAGCAGCTGCCATACCTTGCCCTAAACCGGAACCTAATCCGGCAAAACCTATTGCTACTCCAGCACCAATTGCTGCTAAAGCAGCTCCTAAGCCTATTTCTACCATATTTAATTCACCTTTGAAATAATATTGATTTTTTTAATTTAATTTAAGATATAAATGAAAAATTTTTAATTTATTTAAGTTTTGTAAATGTCCTTTTTGCTTTGAAAGCTTCGAATTTACCTTTACCTTCCATGAAGAATTGAGAGAAGAACTCTACATAGTTAAGACGTAAAGCGTTAATAAATGCACCTAATACTTGGAAAAGGAAGTTTGCAATATGACCACCGAAGAATACAATGATTGCAAGTACAATTCCGACAAATGGAACCATATCATTCATCATTTTAGCTAAAATATTGACTGTCATAGCAATACCACCGGTAGCTAAACATAATGCTAAAAGACGAGCATAAGACAATACATCTCCCATGTAACCGAAAATATCCATTACACCGTATGCACCGTTAGCCCATACCAACATTCCAATAGTTGCAACTATTAATATTCCTCCTAATACCATACCAATCATACCGACTGCAGGCACCTTGAGTCCTAAAGCAAGCAAGATAATACCCGCTTCAAAAACAAACCAACAAATCTGAGAACCGATTGCATCTTTAGTATTGCCGTATCTTAAGTTGTTGATAGCACCTAATATAAATCCGATATTGGTGTATAAAAGACCAATTGCGATAGCTATTATCAAAATAGTATCCGGATGTACAAATGCTTCAACAGGAGCATATACAGTTGGCAAACGGAATCCCGCTATTCTTTGTGGGAAATCCCCAATGAAACCGTTGGTTATCAAACCCAGTACAACGGCCCACAGACCTGACCAGATTAAAATCCAACCGAAGGAATGCATTGATTCTTTAACTTTTCCAAGACCTCTGAGTAATACTACACCAATAAGAGCTACAAATAAACCATAAACTGCATCGGTTAAACAGAAACCGAAGAAGAATGGGAAAGTGATTGCAACAAATATTGTAGGATCCATTGCATTGTAACGTACTGGAGAGTACATATCAACAAGGTATTCGAAAGGTTTTGAATACCATCCGTTTTGTTGTAGGATAGGAACATCTTCATCATCTGTACCTTCAACCTCTATTGTTTCAAAGGCACAATGTCCATCGGAACTTTTTTCTACTAATTGTTCAACCTTTTCGGTATCCTTTACAGGCACCCATGCTTCAAGAACGTAAGCATCTTTGGTTTGAACAAATGAAGATAGAATTTCGTTCTTTTCTTTTTCATTTTCTAACTGTTCTTTGAGTGCTAATATATCATCGTCCCACTGTTCAGCAACTGCCTTCAATTCAGTTTTGACTGAAGCGCGTTCTGATTCAATGGTCGCCAATCTTGCATCAGCATTGGAAATGATTTGCTGAGGAGTTCCTTCAACATTGCCTATTTCCATTTTCTCAAAGTCATATTTACGAAGTGTTGAATAAACATCATCGTTATATTCATTTAATGTCACTACGACGATAATTTCTGTGTCTTTATCATCCGCAGGGACAGTAAACATATCTAATTCATCTGTCAAATTACCTAATTCATTTTTGATTTCTGAAGCAGATTCAGCATTAATCCTTCCAACAGTAGTAGAAGTGTACTTTGAATCTTTCAAGTCAGCTAAATTCATGTCAAAATTGGATAAACGATTAGCCAAACTTTTATTAGACTGTAGTTCACTTGTTTCAGCGTCGAGTGCGGCAAGCTTTCCTTCTATAACACTTGTTTTGGCCTCCACCTGAGCTAGAGTGTCTTCAGCTTTTGCAATAAAAGCCTCAGTATCCAAACTCTCAACTTCCTTTTGAACTGGTAAATCTGGACTAATAAAAGACATTAATGTGTCCTTTAACCCATGGCCTTCTGATAAAGAATTTCCTAATAGTTCAGATATACCGTTTGTTTTCATGAGAAGTGAAGATAATTTACCAGTGTATGGAGTGGCTTTAGCAGGAGTCACTAATTCCGCTAATTCAGGATCTTGCTGAATGCTATCAGAAATATCACTGACCTGTATGAGCCCGGATTCGTGGAGCGCATCCACTGTAGGAGCTACATACTTATCCAGTGTAACTATTCTAATTTTACGCATTCTAGCTGTCTTGAACATATAATCTCACACTACAAAATATTTTTGACAATTATTGAAGCAGCTTCATCTACATTAGCCATAGCTTTGTCCTTAATGGATTTTACGTCCGCTTGAGACTGCTCAGCAATAGATTGTGCTTCTTTTTTAGCTTTATCTTCTGCATCAAAAACAGTATCTTTAGCGTCATCTTCAGCTTGCAATTTGGCTGTAGAAATAATTTCATCAGCCTTAACTTGTGATTCAGCAATCAAATCTTTTGATTGTACCTCTGAATCAACAATAAGTTGTTCAGCATCTGATTCAGCTTTTTTTATCATTGCGATTGCGTCTGATATCTCTGCCATAATTAATCACCATGGTGAAATTATTTTTGTTGAGCAATATATATATCTTTTACTATTCAATTTTGATTAGAATTCGTAAAATTGAATTTTGAATAAAAAAAAGTATTTAAATAATAATATTTGCATGAAAATATTTGAGAAAAAAAAGAATAAAAGATAAATAAATTATCTGTAAAACCATTTCAAAATACTAGGAGGTAATTTTTGCAAATAAGCAAGAATTGCTATTAAAACAATGATTATACCTACAATTGCCAGTTCGATGTTGTAAGGAAAAGCAAGTAAAGTGTAACCAGTAAAACCTATAATTATTCCCTCAAAAAAGAAAACCGCCTTGGTCCAACTTGGATTAAATAATATAATCATATATGCTATAGCAATCAAAATTAAGATAATTGCAGTAGCAATGACATCATTTGTAATTGTCTGGTGTCTTAAAAAAGGAGCTATTCCCCATACAACTAGCATCACTGCCAACATTACTCCCAATAATTTAAACATTTTAACGTTTGCCATAATAACACTAATCTTAATATAAACTTTATAATATTTATATCATTTTATCTTAACTATTCATATGGAACGAGCAGTTTGGATTATTTTAAACAGAAATTTTTCACTCACACTGGATGGGCAGATAAGTGACGGACAGGTCATTGACAAAAAATTCTCTCCGGGAGAGGATATCTGGACAGAGGAAATTCCTCGCTTAGGTTTTAGTGACGAAAACGTTCAAAAAGATTATGATGAATTCATTGCAGACCTATTTACATTGTTTTCAGAGCCAAGCGTAAATGAAGTATTCATTAACGCAAAAATAGGCGAAGAATCTGAATATGATGCAAGCAGTCCGGTACTGATAAGAAAAATAGAAGAGTATAGTGTTGATGAAATCATATGATTGCAGTGGCTTTTTTCAATATTTCATCCATATTGCTGAATTTCAATGGTTCACCATCATCACCGACCGTTTCTGTTGTAATCAGCACATTTGGTGATGCCCAGATAAATGAATAAGCAAAATACACTACATTGATAAATATTACAAAATCAATATATGTCAACGCTATAATCAGACAGACCACATGTATTAGGATATTCCCATAACGTCGTCTTTTCATTAGAATATAGTTATCTTCCTTTTCAAGTGTTTTGAACTTGTGCTGAGATAATTCCTCAGAGATTTTATCCATTTCCTTTGAATTATCCGCACCCAATATAAATAAAGACATTTTAATCGATATAAGTTACAAATTCATCCAATTCTTTTCTTGGAGTGTCTCTTGGTTCGGCATTTCCATAACCTAAAGGAGTGAATACAACTGCTTCCTCGTTTTCATCCAAGTTTAAAAATTCATAAGCCTTGTTTTTCTTGAACGCTCCAATCCAACAGGTGCCTAGACCGACATCGGTAGCCGCAAGAATCATATGATCCATTACGATTGTGGCGTCAATGTCTGCGATATTTTTCATATCCCATGGCCTTGTCCATGCCTCATTTTTTATGGCAACGACACACAGCACATAAGGAGCTTCAACAAACCATTTGGCGGCATATATTTCTGACAGTTCATCCTTGTATTTTTTGGTGTCGATAACATATACCTTAAAGGCCTGCGCATTAACTCCAGTTGGAGCGATTGTGGCGGCTTTAAGCACATATTCTAACTTTTCTTTTTCCACTTCCTTGTCAAGGTATCCTCTTACGCTATATCTTTCATTAATAACATCTATGAATTCCATTTTTTTACCCCATGTATTCTACATCATCCAAATCGCAAAATCTTCTGAATTCATCTTCATCCATCCTTTCTTCATAACTGTGTGCAATTAAACCTGGAAGCCTTCCAATCATGAAAACACCTGTTCCCAATTCGGGATCAAAACCCAAATCGGATAATATTGCAGCATTAGCACCGTCAACATTTAGTTTAATATGTTTTTTGCTGTATACCAAATCCTGAAGAGCCAAGGCCAATTTAATATGCGGTCCAAGATATCCGTTGTCAACAGCAATTTCCATTAATTTGTCTGCTCTTGGATCAACATCGTGATATCTGTGGCCAAATCCAGGTATCTTCTTGCCTTTGACAACATATTCATTGTATATTTCAATGGCCAAACTTGCAATCTGCTTATTGTCAATGCCCCGATCATTAATCAGATGAATCGAATCGATTTTTGACTGATACAGTTCCATCGCCTTTTCGATTGCTCCCGCATGCTTGTTTCCAAATGAAAGCAACGCTCCAGCAATGGCCGAATTGATTGGTGAGCCTGAAGAGGTTATCAGTCTTGCGGTCTGTGTACTTGGCGGCGTTACACCATGATCACAGAATGAAACTAAAACATAGTTAAAAATCTTACTTTCCTTTAAGGAAGGCACTCTGCCTTTTAGAATTAAAAAAACCATGTCGGAAAATCTAATTTTTTCAATTAAATCCCTTTGATTATACCCCCTAGTCACTATTTTGTCCTTTTCGACTCGGGTAACGGCAGTTTTTAAAGACTTTGGATTGAGTTTAAAATTATTTTCTTGCATTTTTTAAACCTTTTTACTCATTAATTAAAGATAATATCAAATTAATATATAAACCTTACAATTTCAATGTGGCAACCCTCGGTTCGACAAAACATGACGGCCTTATTGAAACTATTCTGACTCCACTTGCCCTCTGATTTCCAATGTTCAAATAGCATCCAAGAACAGTAGTCTTTCCACCTAAACCCAAAGGACCTATGCCTGTCCTATTCAATCTATCTGCAATATCCTGTTCATACTGATTTAAGCTATCCAAATTCCCATAAGCAATAGATTTGAGTAAAAGTGAAGTGGCCTCATAATGTGTTCGCCCTATTGCGATTGATGGAATTGATGGAGTGCATCCCAACTTCTCAAGTGATGATTCAAGCCATTCGCATGCAGTATCTATGACATTATCAAAAGATCTCTTGTGATAGACCCTGAAGGTCTTTGATCTGATTTCAGGCCCACCACCTTCAAGCAGAAAATGCACATTTAATGTATCAGGCGATATTTCCCTTCCATATGTAGATTCATCATTGACCGTATCTATCAATATTGATGCCGGAGAAAGTTTGCCCGGAACATCATATAATCCTTTGCTTTGCTCAATTCTTTCAAATTCATCTCCTTTTACTGCCATCGGTCTTGCCGGAAGATTGTTTAACCCCAAAGCTATACCCTCATGAATCTGATTTAACAGATTTCCTGTAATTTCCCTTTCAGACCCGACTTCAATAATCACGTGAGGAATACCAGTATCATCACATAATGGGAATTTAATTTCTTCTGAAACCTTATAATTTTCCAAAATCTGATTTAAAGCCCATCGGGCATTTTCATTGTCTTCCTCATCAATGGCCCGTTTTAAAGCATTGAACTTGTCATCTGAAAGTGTGGTTGAAGCTTCAATGATGGATTTGGAGATGTCATCAATAATATCCATAAAATCACTCGGGAACGGCCAAATCATTTGATTTATCTGGAGATACAACTGCATCAGGTGCATACTCATCAATCATTCTTTTAACAAGTTTCACTTGTTTTATGCGAGCTCTTGCTTCCGATTCAGTAGTGTCCCAATTATGATTGGCAGCAACAGACCCGCCTGTTTTTAAATAAACCGGAGAGGCAACCCTTATGAAATCCGGAACTTCATAATGTCTAATAAACCCACCAGTGGATTTCGGATTTTCAGTATGCAAATCCAATGCCATATTACTTGCAGCCCTAATGGATGCAATCATTGAAATCTGCAAATCACGAACCGGATTTAGTGAATTCAAACCCAGAGATTCAAGCAGTTTTGCTGATGCAGGATTCGAATGGCCCGCATGAGCGGAAAGTTTAAAATGAACGTTTTCAGGAATTTCTCCTTCACTGCGCATCTGATTTAAAACCCAAAGCAATCCTTCGTCATAAAGTAAAATTCCCCTAACTCCCAATCCGCATGCTCTTTTTACATCTTCAATTCCATAAACAAGATTGTCATAGCCCCTTAGACGATAACCAATCCTGCTTCCTTCCTTGGTATGGACAGTTGCGGAAGTGTCATATGTTGCTCTTGGGCCAACTGAGAGAAACAGTTCGCAGCCGTAATCTTTAGCCAAGCCAACCATTTCTGTGATTTCCTCGTCACTCAACATCATGATTCCCTTAGTTTGGGTAACGCGGTGGATGAAAATGTCATTTTTATTTGCCTCATCCAGGAGCGCTTTCATTGTTTTTGGAGATTGGATTCCGGGAACCTCAAAACGGAACTGCCCCCCATCACCAAAACGCTTTTGGGAAATGTAATCCGAAGATGTCTCTTCAATACCTATTTTTTTAAGGAATTTCTTTGTATTATCCATAATATCTACCCATTTAATTTTCGAACGACATAATTCATGGAATACTCTTCGAGCGAATCTATTACAGTCAAATTATTGACATCATATTGAGGATTCAAAACTTTAAATTTGTCAATCAGATCCCTTAACTGGAACGGATTTTCAAAGTCTCCCTTCGGAAGCAGAGTAATATTCTGAAATACTCCGTTTCTAAATACATTATCCAATTTGATAATGACGTTTGAAGGCCTTTTATCAGGATACAATTCATTCAGCTTCTCATCGGAAATTATTACCATATTGTTTACCAATCTTTTGATGCTGTTAACCTTATCAACAGTTGAATAATTCTCCAAAAGACCAAATTCCAATAATTGATTGAGTCCATCAACATTGACATCCCCTACAACCAAAGAAATTGCAACCGCATAAGGAAGACTCTGTTTGAGTTCCTCAATGTTTTTAGGATTGTAATTGTTATGTTCAGCTGCAACGGCATATGTTTTTATGGCTACATTTTGAATATGGTCATATTCATCGCCAATGCTTGCCTTAAGCTTCAGTGCAGTGTCAACTGATGAATGTATGTGTCTGCAGAATGGGTATTTCTTAAAGTAGATATCCCTCACCCTGACCTTTCCAACATCCTTCAGGGCATTTTCCAAAGAAAAGTCTTTCATGAGATACTCGTCATCTGCAACCATTGTCTTCAAAAAACCTTCATCCCCTTCAAATATAGTTCCACTACCGGTAAAACCGTTTCTTGCAAGATATGCGGACAATATTCCATTATGAGCTGCTTTTCCAACATGCAAAACCTTGCCCATGGATCCTCCATGATCCGATTCCAAAAGTCCAGCAGCCTGAGTGCCGCATAAACCCAATGCATTTAAAATCTGTGCCTCATCAAGTTTCAATAGCTTTGAAGCAACAGTTCCCGCAACAAATGCTCCTATAGTTCCTGTTGTGTGAAATCCATTATCCCTATGCTTAGGATTGACTATTTTTCCCAGAAGAATTCCAACCTCATAGCCGACGATGACCGCCTCGATGAATTCCCTTCCGCTCAAATCGTATGCCTCGGCAATTGCAAGAGCAGTTGGAAATATTACTGAACCCAAATGAATCTGAGCTCCTCTGTGACCATCATCCAATTCCAGGACATGTGCTGCAATGGCATTTACAAATGCCGCATTCAAAACGTCGGTTTTAAATTTGGTTCCGATAATGGATGCCCTTAAATTTGAATTGGGATTTGTAGAAAATATTTCTTCGACAGTATTATAAGCTATTTGAGGAGCGTCTTCTCCCATCCCCCTATAAGTAACGCCAAAAAAGTCTAGAAATGCTGCCTTAACAGTGGTAATAGACTCTACGGTTGCCTGTTCATAGCGATAATTTGAAATAAATTTAGAAATATTTTGTAAAAACATAAAACACCAATACTAATATTTGTAAAAAGTAGTATTAAAATAGTTCAGTTATTGATTAAAGCAATTTAACATCAAAAAGAAAATTATGCTGCCGGAACACCAGTCAAGACAAGGACAATATGTGCCACAATAGCTGCTCCATAATATGTTGCTGCAATAACCAATACAGTTATGACAATTGCTCTCCAACCTAAAGCCTTAAATTCATCCCAACTTTTACCCATTCCAATACCCACATAAGCTAAAAATACTGTTACAATGGCCAATAGTTCTACTTTAGACACATAATATAGGACGAATTCGGATGTCGGCATGCCCGGAAACGCCAAAACGATACCGAATATACTGATATAAAGGATTGATGATATGTTGAAAGGAAGTTCCCTTTCCAGCCAGACACCTGCAAGGGTGATTAAAGACAATATGGCCATTCCAATTAAAGAATCGGTAATCGGATGCTTATAGCCCAAAAAGTTACCTATTGCAGTAATGACTGAAAATATGATTAGAAGCACAATCCAGTTTAAAATACCATGCACAGATACATTTTCAGATCCATCAATCAAATCAGGCATCTACTCCTCCTCCTTTTTAGGCATTATAGAATCCCTTCCAATTTTAGGTTCCAGCCAGTCATAGACCTTTTCGGTCAGTGGCAGTGCGATAAATATTACAATATATATTCCAACACAGAATGACAATAGATTACTGAATCCTGCAAATGCTTCAATTTGAGTTTCCAAACCCGGAAATGCCGCCAAAGTCGGACCTATGGCCGCAGCATTCATACTGGCACTTCCAACTCCACTTGCCATTGCAAATGCATATGGATGAAGCGGTAAAAATGATAATGAGAATGTTACCAAAAAGCTGATGAATATTGTACCTATTACGGTCCCGATGATAAATATTGCAAAGACCCCTCTTGATTCAGGTGAATTGAATCCAAATTTATCAACGACAACAGCAACATTCGGTTCCCTACCAATAGAGTTTGTCATACCGATAGCTTCTTTTTTAAATCCTAAAAACAATGCAACAGGGAGCACTAAAATAGTTGCCAGGTGCCCAATTTCCTGCAATATTAAAGCCGGACCCATTTTAAATATCAAACCTATGGACTGGCCACTTGATACAGCAAGTTTTGCAATCAAAACACCGATAAAAAGCATCATTGCTCCTTCAGCAATACGGGCCTGTTTTCTTTGAATCCACGTAATCGGTTTGGCGAGATAAAAAACAAGACCTAAGACAATGGTATATATCAAAGGCATTATGGTAATTGAGACATTTTTCATGATTGGAATTTCAATTGTTCCTATCAGCTCAGCAATGATTACTAAAATAAGTACAGTACCATGTAAACGGTAATCCCTCCATGGATTTTTCTTCAAAATACGCTTATCCGTTTTTTCACGATAAAGATGTTCTACCTGACCATCATTGCTTTTGTCTGGAATAATATCCCGCTCCCAAGTATTTTCGACTATATGTCAAAATTTATACTATACTTAATATTTTCTAGAAACCTATTATATAAATTAATAGCATTATCATGTCAAAAATTCATAAAATAGGAACAAAAAATAGTAATAAATTTCACAAAATAAGAAAAAAAGTTATACTGGAACACCAGTAAAAATTAAAACAATGTGAGCCACAATCGCAGATCCGAGATATGTGGATGCAATAACAAGAACAGTTACAATAACTGCCCGTGGACCGAGTGCCTTGAACTCATTCCAGCTTTTACCCATACCAATACCCACATAGGCCAGAAAAACAGTGACGATAGACAATAGTTCGACACGAGATACGTAATATGAAAGCATATCGGATGTAGGCATGCCCGGAAATGCCAAAAGAATACCAATAACACTGATGTATATTATTGAAGAAATGTTAAACGGAAGTGACCTTTCCATCCAAACCCCCACAAGAGTAATCACAGACAATATCCCCATACCGATCAATGAATCATAAATAGGGTGTTTATATCCTATATAATTGCCTATTACAGTAATAACTGAAAATATTGACAACAATAATATCCAATTAAAGATTCCATGGACCGATATGTTTTCAGTCCCGTCAATCAAATCAGGCATTTTCATTCATCCCCCTCAACAATAGCCTTTCTTCCAATCTTAGGCTCCAGAATATAATACAATTTCTCAGTCAAAGGCAATGCAATAAATATGACGATATAAATTCCCACTGAAAATGAAAGCAGATTACTGAATCCCGCAAATGCCTCAATACTTGTTTCCAATGCGGGAAATGCTGCCAATGTCGGGCCAAGAGAGGCGGCATTCATACTGGCACTGCCTACCCCACTGGCCATTGCAAATGCATAAGGATGCAACGGCAAAATAGATACGCAAATGCTTGTAAAAAAGCTAATGAAAACCGTTCCGATTATTGTTCCCACAATAAATAGAGCGAATATTCCTCTGGATTCAGGTGAATTAAACCCATATTTATCAACAACCACAGCAACTTCAGGTTCGCGTCCAATTGAATTCGTCATCCCAATGGTTTCTCTTTTAAATCCCAACAATAAGGCAATAGGAAGCGCAATCAATATTGTTGCAAGATGCCCCAATTCCTGTAACATCAATGCCGGACCCATTTCAAACAATAAATGCATGGACTGCCCACTTGATATTGCCAATTTAGCAATTAAAACCCCGATAAAAAGCATCATTGCCCCTTCAGCAACTCTTGACTGCTTTCTTTCTATCCATCTGATTGGTTTTGCAAGATAAAAGACCAAACCTAAAACCATTGTGTACAACAAAGGCATTATAGAAACTGTAACATCTTTTGTAAGCTGAATTTCAATCGGGCCAATCAACTCGGCAACAATCACCAGAACAAGCACAGTTATGTGCAATCCATAATCCTTCCATGGATTTTTCTTTAAAATACGTTTATCCGTTTTTTGACGAAAAGGATGTTCAATATCACTATTAAAATTATCATTATCCAAAATAATGACCTCCAATTAAATGCAAAATATGTTAATTAATCTTTGCTTTGAGAATACTACTATATAAATTGCTATGGTTTTGTTCTCAAAAGTTCTAAAAATATGAAAAAAAATCGAAAAAAATAAACATTTATTTCACAAAAAGTGAATTAAAAATAAAGACTAATAGTTTTTTAATTTGAAAGACAAATCATAAAAATAGTTGTTTTAATCAATATCCATACGACAAAGTGGTTTTGACAAATGACGCCTTGCAGAAACTGGAGTTTCATAAAATTCAGTATTTTTTAAATCACGTTGAATTTTAATAGGAACTTTTTCATTTGACTCTAATTTTCTGCCGCATCTTTTACATTTGAACCCTTTGTTTTTTCCGGCAGACGTCATCCTTTTGCCACATTCACAAACTGGATTTCTGTATTCCACATCATTTAATTCAATGACTTGAAATTTCTCGATGTTGAATGTGTTCTGCTCGCCAATTCCACCATACACCTCAATAATGTCTCCAGGCATCAAATTAGATACAATCTTTCTGAAATTTTTTGTCGGCTCATATGCTCCGCATTCAATCTCTCCAGATTCATCGCCAATGCAGAAAAACATGTGCCCCCCATCAATGATTTTAGGCCTGTTTTTTACTTTGCCCTTGACGCGGTAACATCCGAACTGTTTCATGCCTGATATTTGAGAAGCGTTCTGAATGTGCATGTCAGTATGCTGGTTGGTTTTAAAAATACACCAATCGTCAATTGGCTCTTTGACTTTTACTATGTTTTTGGCATCTTTTAAAGCATCAGGCGTATTTGACCGAATTCCATATAAAACCGGACATGGTGTTTTCGGTTCGATTGCAATGTAGTTCTCGGAATAATCCACATTTTCAAAGGTATCCGGAAATGTTTTCTTATCCATCTCATAAACAGATTCGTAATCGATTTGCCTTTCGGTTCCAAAATTTTCAGGAGCCCTGTATGCAAGCAGCTCATAAGTGAAATCGTCCAAAGGCAGGCTTATTGCTGCAATAGATCCTATGATTCCCCTTCCTTTTTTGAACTTATGAATCTCACAGCCGACAGAGCGTCCGAACTCTTCAGCCTCATCAATTGTAATGAACTCATAGATTGCCCGGAATGCATAATCCCTCATTTCCCCAGTAATTTCGCCATCATAAAATATTACGCCAGGATTAGTATTGTCACAGTCAAACATCGAGAGTTTTCGGACCTCCTCGAGAACGATTTCCTTTGCAAGGCCTGCATTATCATCATCCAATATCTTTAAAGCCACCCCTCCATTTCCACGGGTTTTATGGCGAGCGAAAGGATTTAGTCTGATTAGTCTAGGATAATCTGTTAAATTTATTCCGTTCTCCTTAAATTTATTTATAATTTGACTTGCAAGATATGTTGTGCACATTCCGTCGGGAGAATCTGTGTCATCTATTCCAATATATAAATTCCTAATCAAAATCACCTACTAAAATATATTAAAGTTAAGACAATATATAGTTTAATAGAGGTATTTTAAATGTTAACTCGAAGCCAACTTTTGCACAATATCGAAACTTTACTGACATCCCAAGGTTTTAAAACCTCAGACATATATGACCAGGGCTCATTTGATATTGTGGCAAGGAAAAACCTGCAGATATTACTCTTAAAAACATTTTTAAATATTGACAGCATCAATGAACATAATGCCCATGAGATGAAGCAATTGGCCAATATATTCCTGGCTTCCCCAATAATCATTGGAGAAAAGTCCAGAAACGGTCTTTTAGAGGATGGAGTAATTTATGAAAGATATGAAATTCCAACCATTGGCTTTGAAACCCTCAAAAACATGATAATGTATGGAGAATATCCTGAAATTTTGGCAGACCGTGGAGGATACTTCGTCAAAATTGACGGTAGTGTCATAAAACAATACCGTGAAGAATATTCAATGTCCCTAAAGGATCTGGCAAGTCTTGCACACGTATCCCGTGCAACAATGTACAAATATGAAAACGGAATAGTTCGCGCCAATACCGAAACAGCAATGATTCTTGAAGAAATACTGAATACGAAAGTAACTTTGGATATTGATTTGTTAAAACAGCCTCAAAAAGAAGACATTGAGTATAGCGATGATGTCAATGACTTGTCAAAACTCGGATATGGAGTAATATCCACAAATAAAAGTCCCTTCGATGCGGTAGCCAAAATGAAAAGTTCAAACAAACATTCCCCACTGATGGCAAATGTTGAGAAAAACAGAAGTGAAAAGACCTTGAAAAGAATGGCGATTCCTCTTAAGGATTTGTCAATGGTTACGACCTCAGAACCTGTTTTTATAATTAACAATGATAAGATCAAAGAATCAATTGGAACTGTTCCGGTAATAAAATCCTGGGAACTGAAAGAGTTTGAAAATTCAAAAGAATTGCTGAAAATGATTAAAGAGAGAAAGGAAAATTAGAGTGATAACATGGAAGATTTGCAAATAAGTGACATGGAAAACTATCCAATCAAATGGGTTTGTAACTTTAAAGGTCAAAGAGCTATTGGAATTTGCGGAAAAACCCAAAAAATAGCAATGTTTGCATCAGACGAGAGAGTTTCACGCATACTTGATGATATTGTAATCGGAACCGACGAAGCTCAAGAAGGTTACGGATGTGAAGAAAAGAACCGATGCTGCAATTTCGAATGTGAACTTTGTGAAATCTCACCTAGACAATACCTGCAGATTACAGGCAAAAAACCTTCAAATAAAAATATAAAAGATTTGATTAATGGACTGGCTGATTTAAACCAATCCCTTGAAGCTGACGGCCACATTCCTTTTGAAGAATATGAAATTATCAAACTTTAATATTCCTTTAGAATTTCAAAATCCTCACGGGCTTCACTGACCTTGGCAACGCCCATGCATATTGCATCTACAAAATCAACATTCTGATAAAATGTGTATGCCTCTTTTGGTTTAAGAACCCCTGCCGCCAGTATTCTGGTTGCGATTATTTTTTTATTCAGCTTTTTAATCTTATCAATGAATTCCTGCCTTTGGGAAGCATTGAATGCACTGATATCCATCATATATGAAAGACTGTTATACGGAATCATGTAAAAATCAAAGAGGTTCATGTCCAGTTTGTTTTCTAAAAGCAAGTCTGATGTCTTTGAAGGAAATGCAGTGACAAGACCTGAAAGTGAACCCGAATCATTAATTCTGTTTAAAATTTTTGAAGTCAACCTCCAGTCATATCCGTCTGTTATGAATTCATCAACCAGCATGACCGGACAGTCATACTGGGCAAACAATTCAATGTCCTCATCCCAGTCAACCTCTTTGGCGACTTCATAGTTCGGATTGAGGTAGTCGACATCACTTTTGCCTATTGTTGCAATAACCTTCATCTCACAGCCTTCATCGACTGCAAGGTCATATGCCTTAAGCAGATTATCATCATTGACAAGATTGATTGCCCTTATGCCATGATTATATGACTCGATGATGACTTCAGCGGCATTTTGAGGATTATTGTATAAATCATCCAGGTAAAGCCTTGACCTGTGACCATAGTAAAGTTCGGCCATAAACGGACCATAGCCCAAAATTGTCTGTGGTATTACTTTTCCTTTATATTCCAAATCCTCAAAAAACATAAAACCACTATTCTTTTTCCACTACAACAGCAGTTCCATATACAAGAATCTCTTGCATTACATCGGATATTTCATTTGAATCAAATCTGATTGCAACAATTCCGTTTGCACCAAGTTCCTTTGCATGGTCGATTGCTCTTTCTAACGCTTCCTCTCTTGACTCTTCCATCATTTTCACATATTGGGTGATTTCCCCACCGAACAATGATTTGATGCCAGCACCGATTTGTCCACCGGCACCTCTACTTCTGACAGTTAAACCATATATGAATCCTTTGGTCTCCACTGTTTTAAAGCCCGGAATGTCATTTGCTGTTGAAATTGGAAATTCTTCTACGCTTACCATATTTACACCATAAAAAATTTATTAAATATGTATTGAATATGTTCTTTTAATATATATAATAATTATTATTCGCAAAACCTGTTGAAAAAATATTATTTCCATGTATTTTTAAAAATCCCATTAAAATAATTATCAAAGGCGCCTACTCTCCCCCCATACACATAGGCAAATAAAAATTCTGATAATTATAAATTTTTGTCTGCTTTTTGAAAAAAATTTAAATTTTAAATATAATAAAAAATAAATATTTTATTAATATTTATGATTAAATATTTTAAAAATTATGGTGAAAATATGAAAGTACTTATTGCTGATGCTATTAACGAAAAGGGTATAGAAAATCTAAGGGAAGTAGCAGATGTCGTAGTAGATACTGATATTACTCCTGAAGAGTTAGCTAATACCATCCATGAATACAATGGAATTATTGTAAGAAGCCGAACAAAATTAACAGCAGACATAATTAAAAAAGCTGACAATTTACAAATTATTGCAAGAGCAGGTGTTGGAGTGGACAACATCGACCTTGATGCCGCAACCGAAAAGGGCATTATGGTTGTGAACTCCCCTGAATCAACTTCCGTTACAGTAGCGGAACATACCATGGGACTGATCTTAAGCATGGCCCGTAAAATCTCAATTGCAGATAAATCCGTAAAAGACGGCAACTGGGAAAAGAAAAAATTCATGGGCGTTGAACTTAGAAACAAGACCCTCGGTGTAATAGGTATGGGAAGAATCGGTTCACAGGTAGTCAACAGATGCAAGGCATTTGGAATGGATGCAATGGCATATGACCCATACTTGCCTGAAGAAGTAGCAAAACAGATGGGCGTTGAGTTAACAGACCTCGACAATGTCCTTAAAAATGCTGATTTTATTACAATACACGTTCCATTAACTCCTGAAACTGAACATTCAATTTCAACCGAACAGTTTGAAATCATGAAAGACGGCGCATATATTGTCAACTGTGCTCGTGGTGGAGTCATTGACGAAGATGCACTTTATGAAGCTTTATTAAATAATAAAATTGGCGGTGCTGCATTGGACGTATATGAAAATGAACCTCTTGAAAACTCAAAATTGGTTGAACTTGACAATATCGTATTAACTCCTCATATTGCCGCTTCAACAAAAGAAGCACAAAGGGATGCCGCAATCATTGTAGCTGATGAAATCATTGAATTGACCAAAGGAAACAACCCTAAAAACGTATTGAACATGCCACGTATTGACAACAACACTTACCAGGAATTGGCTCCATACATGGAATTATGTGAAAAGTTAGGCAGTTTCATATCCCAGGCAGTTAACGGAAAAATTAAAGAAATTGAAATTGTTTACAGTGGAGAATTGGCTGAAATCGACAATCTTGAGATTTTAACCAGAACAGTCATCCAAGGTGCCGTAAATCCGTTCTTAAGTTCACCGGTTAATGCAGTCAATGCATCTCTTGTAGCCAAAGAAAGAGGAATCAGCATTACCGAAGGAAGAAAAGACAATGCCAAAGGATATGAATCACTGATAAAAGTAGTTGCAAAAAGTGAAACAGATTCCTTTGCAGCTGAAGGTACCCACCTACACGAAGCAAGAATATTGAAAGTGAACGGATATTGGGTAGATGTCATTCCTAAAGGACACATGTTCATTGCAAAATATGAAGATGTTCCTGGAAGCATCGGTAAAATCGGAACCAAATTGGGCGAACATAATGTCAACATTGGAATTATGCAAGTCGGAAGAGATGAACAGGGCGGAAGAGCAATCATGGTTCTGACTTTAGATAAAGAAATTCCAAAAGAAGTAATTAAAGAAATCCAAGCTTTAGACAATGTTTATGAAGCTATCGGATTAGAATTATAAAAAACAATTTTTCACCATAATGTATATCTAGAGTAAAGTTTACCAAACTTTTACTCTCTCTATTTTTTGTCTATTTTTCCACTGAGCAATAACACCAAAAAATGTTATTAAATATTAAAACGAACAAAAATTTAAAAAAAGACCAACAAACCCCAAATATAAGACATATTGGTAAAAAAACATGTTTACTGGAGGAAAAAATCCTCACTCATTGAAGCTTTTCATTTTTGTGCCAAATAACCAAATGTAATCCAATATTATATTAGTTGAAATTAAGAACTGAATTACATGAATCAATACTTTTAAGAATTGTTTTCTTTCCGCTCACATCAATCTCAACTTTCATCTGAAATTGAATGATCTGGTCTCTGCCATCAAATCTCAAACAAGATTAGTTATAACTAATTACTCCATTTTCTGGACAAGTCTTTATCATTGAACACTGTTTTTTCCTGGCATTCAGTTACTTCACTTATATTTTCCTTGAAAAATTTCAAGCAATAATCTTTTTTCGGACTGAAGTTGTCACAGTTCAAGTGAATGTTTTCTTTGCAGTTATCGCATTTTATGTCAGTACCAGTTTTGTTTTTACAGTATAATTCATTGTTTTCAGTGAAACGATATTCACAATCTTTAAACACTATATTATCCATTATTTTACCTCTTAAAATGCATTTTGAATAATTCTCAGGAAAATATTCATTTCAAACACATATTATATTTTTCTTCTTTTACTTAATTAACTTATGTTTAAGGTGACCGTTATGAGGGAGGAACCTATTCCAAACCTATTAAAAATGATAATTTTCAGGATTTAATGTGGGAATAATCAGAGGACTATATAATTAAAAAAAATGTTTGATATCATTTTTATCTTTTATTCCTTCCATTATAATAGATAGAATTATAAATATAAGTTTTTAATCTATTTTCACAATCAAATAGTTAGGCTTTAAGATTACAGTTTTTCAGTCAGATAGCATGTTACTATTTATCGTCCCAAATGGTGACAACATTATTGCTATTTATAATCCTATAAAACAATCAATTCCCATGATAACAGTCCACATCCAACCTATTGAACTTCTAATCTTCACCATGCTGAATATAAGCATAATATTCATTATCTTTAAAAATGATGCACTTGAACCACATTATTGTATTCAACAGAACATATCACCAAGCATTCCTCATCACATAAAAAGTAATTATTGTTCACCATGATTTTTTATTTTATTTTTCATTTTTTGTTACCCTTTTAACACTACCATCAGGATTCAATTCTATTTTTATTACATTATGAGGCATTTCAGTATTGGAAATGACTTGAATATGAGGTCGTTTTTCGAATTTCTCTTCATAGATGTTGTCTCTTTCATCATCCAATGTTTTGAAAAATTCATCGTCCTCCTCATCGAAAAATCCCGGCTTGAAAACATCACTGTCAGTTACAACATCACTTTCATCAAAGAAATCCTCAGGATTATTGTCAATGAAATCTCTATAATCCCCCAATGTGTAATCCGCAGGCTCACCATAACGGTTATATGATTTGAATGTGTCTAATGAATAGGGAAGACATACGATCATGTGGAAATATCCGTGTCTTGAAAAGGTCATCAAATCTGCATCTGATGGCTGAGCGCTCGGTCCTGGGTGTGAGTGAACAGAACCCATGTATTTTGTATTCATGGGAATCAATTCAGTGTGAATCACCGCTCCGGTTTCACAGGTTTCGCCCGGAAGAAATATCAACCCGGTGATGTAGAGTATTTTGTCCTTTATCTCCCCATCAAAGAATGCCAAAAATTCATTCGGATAAGCTTTTTTTGAATAGTAAATTACTGATTCAAGAACTTCACGGTCAACTCTGACTTCTCTAAATTCCTCATCATCATTGCCAAATAATTTTGATATAAAACTCATTCTATCACCCCAATGCTTTTAAAGAAATCTTCACTAAATATCGGAAGTTCCCAGTCCGTGTAAACATAACTTCTGTATGATGTCTGGTTTTTATTTTCCTTTTTATTAAAACCTTCGACTTTATTGTATTTCCTATATACTGCTATCCCGCGTTTTTTGTAAGTTTCAACATCGTTCAAGTTAATGCCATTTTGAAACAAGAATTCATGTATTTCATTTAATTTCATGCCTTTTATTTTATCGTTTGCTTCATTATCTGGATAGCTGTTTTTGAGGTAGTAAATTCCATGAGAATTTACGCAATTTCTCCATGACTCATCCTGCCTCCATCTGAAATATCTCAATATATCCCCATCACTTATTGGAATAATCCTTGAGTCGAAAGCCGGAGGCTTTTTAAACTCAGCACCATAATGAATGACAAACGACCCGGCAGTGAAGCTGGCAATTACAGAATCAATCTTTTCAATTCTGCCATCAAAAGGAACATTATCTAGAAGTAAGCTTATTTCATCTGAAAAGGTGTAAACGAAAAGTGGAGAGAATTCCTTGAACAAATCCAAACAAACTTTTGAAATTATTTTATAGAAATTCTCATCATAGGGCTTCACCAGATTCAAATCTGAAGCCAGCTTATGAAATGCCCTGCCATCCAAGCGGATGATGATTTTGGAGTTTTTTGGAACTCTCATAGATGAATAAACTTCATACTCCTTCATTACATTCCCACACTAATGGTTTCATTAAAACTTTTAAGCAATCTTATTGCAGACAATGCAGCCAACATGCTTGTTTTTGGATTAGCTTCACAAGGAAGGTTCTCAGTTAGTGTTTTGAATTCACCAAAGTCCCCTCTGGCTGTAATTTCATGAACATTACGGTCAACATTTGGATCGACAATAATTTTAACATCAATGTCCCTTTGACAGGCAATACTGATGGTTGCTGCAACATTAATGTTTAAGGGAAATTCCTTTACTGCTTCAGAAGCTTTTCCTTCAAACAAAATTTCCTCACAGTCAATATCCTTTCCAAGGGATTTCGGTGATTTTCTTGTGGTGAGTGTTACCTCCTTAAGACCGAATTTGGCAACGGCCTTGATTCCATCCAGACCAACAATAGCCCCAGAAGGCAGGTGTATTCGGGCATTCTGTTTTTTGGCTAAAGATTCCAACTCCCTATAAAATTTATTGTCCATCAATGCGCCAATACTCATTACAATCATATCAATGCCATGTCCCAATATTTTTGGAGCATACTCCTTTACTGAAACAGGCGCTGCACATTCTAAAATCAAATCAACATCATCCAACATGTCCTCAAATTTAAGTACAGCTACTCCACCTACACGACTTGCCAAATTTTCCGCTCTTTCAATATCCTTATCAAAAAAGTATGCAATGTCAATACCGTTTTCTTCGGGAACTATGCTGGTTGTTATAATGTTAGCAATAGCTCCACAGCCTATAATACCTACTTTCATAGTATCACTGAAAAAAAGTTATAAAAAAAGAATTGATGAAAGATTAATTATAATCTTTCTTATTCAAATTGGCTTTGAGTTTCGCCTTGTGGTTGAGGGGTTTCAGGTTTTGGAACAGTAGCTTCAGGGACTTGTGGTTCAGGAGTCATTTTTTTAATATCTCTTGGATTGATTAACATAATGTCCCCAATAGCTTGAACTTTATCAAAATCTACTGTCAATACATCGTTTTGGAAAGATCTCATGTTGTTATCTTCAGGCACTTCTCCACGGATACTTCCTAAAAATGAATTTACAAATCCAGCAGGTTTTGGTTGTTGTTCAATAGCTCTAACTTGTAACTTTGAAATGGTTCCTAACCTAATATTAAGAACAACATCTTCTACACGACCAACATAGTGTCCTGTGTTGGTATAAATATCTAAACTGCGTAATTTTGAAACTTCTACCATGTTTACACCACAATATAAAATATAATAATTAAATAAATATGTATTATTTTATTTAATTGTTAATATAAATACTTTATGTTTTCTAAAGTTGAAAAATGTCTTTTTTGCAAAAAATTTATTAAATTCTAAAATAAAAATATAAATTAGACTTAAATGAGGGCTTTAAATGTGGGATACAACAAAAGATTATAGAATTTTAGTGGCAAGCAAAGCAAGAGAAAACTATATGAATCTTATTCCAACAGCTTCTTTTAGGGGAAGCTGGAATAAAAAACAGGCAATTGATATGGGAAAACAGATGAATAGTGATTTCCAATCCTTAACTTATTCTTACCTTGAAGGAGACGAACTTGTGAATTCTCCTGACGTTCAGTCCTTAAAAGAGAAAGCTTTAAAGATTATTGAGTATTTGGGTGGGGATGACTGGAATAAAAAGTTTCTAAGCAATGCTCCAAAAGAGGACAGGGAAAAAACCCAGGAAAATATTGCAAAGGTAAGGTTTTTCCTTGACACCATCATCGGCCTGAAGGACAGGCTGGCATTAGGTCCCATAAATGATCCGATTATCGGCGTTGACATTAAAGTCGGAGAAGTGATGAGCGTAACACAGCATCCTAAAAATGAAAACCTGATGCTTTGTAATGTGAACCTTGGAAAACGTGCAATCACTGTTGTAACCAATGATTTGAGTGTCAAAGATGACAATAAAGTCGGAGTATCACTGCTTCCTCCACAGGCATTCAGCGATATTGTAAGTGAAGGAATGTTTCTTGGAATGAACGGAAGCATTTTAAAAGACGTTGACGGTGAACTTGGCCAGATGCCAAAAGGCATACCTATTGAATCACTCAATGAAACACGAAATCTTGTTGAAAATTATTTAAAATAAGTTTAATTACTTATTTTCTCTTTTTATTATTATAACATCCCTACAATATTTATTTAGACCCATAACGAAAGTTATATATACAATATCTTCCATAACCTCATGTAATTAGAAAATTAAGTGAAATTAGTCTATTATCAATGCAATATTACATTGTGCGTGGAATTTTACTTAAGTAATGCAATTTTTCAAGGTGAAAACAATGTATGACTTCGGAGAATTTTACCAAATTGGTGAAGAATTAAGTCAACAAAATGATGAAGCACACATCCGATCAGCAATTAATAGAGATTATTATGCATTATTTGGTGAATCTAGAAAATATCTAGTTGAAATTAGAGGCAAAAAATATTTAACCAGTAAAAATGGAATACATACCAAAGTTTGTAATGCTCTAATGTTTTCTAAAGATTCAACCGAAAAATATGTTGGAAACATATTATTTAATTTAACTTAAAAGAAACATTTCCCCAAGGCGAATTTGAATTGGAAATGTATTGCGATTTAAGTGGAGAAGGAGATCATTCCTTACTTGTAAATATCCATGTGGATGACGAAACATTCAACAATGGATTTATGCTGAAAATACACCATGTGAATATGAAAATACTTCCTATTCAAAAAAAGCTTAATATCCTGTCTGAATTCGGGTTAATGCCTGGAGTAAGAAATCAATGCTAAAAAAATAGTGAATGAATCATTCACTATCTTAAATTCAGCCCTATCAATTTTGTTTTTGTCATCTCATCAACAGCGTATTTTATTCCTTCCTTTCCAACACCACTATTTTTGAATCCTCCAAATGGCATGTTATCTGTTCTGAATGTTGATTGCTTGTTGACAAAAACTGTTCCGGCTTCAATTTCCTGAGCACATCTCATTGCTTTTGAATAGTCATTGGTGAATACCCCTGCCTGAAGACCATATTCCGTAGCATTTGCAACTTTGATTGCCTCATCAACATCCCTAACGCGAATTATTGGAGCCACCGGACCGAAGGTTTCTCGGACAACCAGATCCATTTCAGGTGTGACCCCATCAATGACAGTTGCAGAATAGAATGCTCCATCGCGATGACCTCCAGTCAATATCTCAGCACCTGATTCAACCGCATTATTAACAGTTTCCTCAACCTGCATTGCAGCTTTTTCACTGATTAAAGTTCCCAAGGTGGTTTTTTCATCTAAAGGATTTCCCATGACAAGCTTTTCAGTCTCAATAACCAGTTTTTCTGCAAATTCATCTGCAATTTCCTCCTCAACAATGACACGCTTTACACCCATGCATACCTGTCCCGCATTTAAGAATGCTCCATTGATAACTCCTTTAACAGCTTTTTCAATGTCTGCATCCTTCAGGACAATCATCGGGTCATTGCCACCCAGTTCAAGTGTCACTTTTTTCATTCCAGCCTTTTGTGAAATCATCATTCCTGTTGTTACACTTCCGGTAAATGAGATTTTATCGATTTGTGCAGAACACACAAGGTAATCACCAATTTCAGACCCGTATCCTGTTATGACATTAACGACACCATCCGGAAACTCCTCATCCAACAATTCGCAGAATTTCATGACTGTCAAAGGCGCTTCGGTTGGCGGCTTTACAATAACCGTGTTTTTGCATGCAATGGCAGGTGCAATTTTATGGATTGTCAAATTCAAAGGATAATTGAATGGAGTTATTGCTGCAACCACGCCAAGAGGCAGCCTTTGGGTAAAAGCAAAGAATCCCTTGCCATTTAAGCCCGCATCCAAAGGTACGCTTTCCCCATAGATTCTTTTTGCTTCTTCAGCAGCCAGTCTCAGGGTTTCAATTGACCTATCCACTTCAACCAAAGATTCATTGATTGGCTTTCCGACTTCCAGAGTCAATGATTTTGCAAATTCCTCACGGCGATTCTCCAATTTTTTAACGACATTAAGCAATTTGTTTGAAACCTTAAATGCAGACATTTCAGTTAGTGAATCTTTTGCATTTATCGCTTCATCAATTGCAAGTTGTGCAGTTTGCCTGTGGACAATTGGAATCGTATCAATCAACTCGTTATTATATGGATTTAAAACCTCCAGTTCATCATCGCTTGTAATGTATTTTCCACCTATCAACATGTCCATTCTATCACCTTAATTAATATTTTATACTTTGAAATTTAAATATTAACTCATGCAGACAAATAGATTTGAAACCTTTTTTGATGCGATTTTAGCCATCATTATTACAGTTTTGGTTTTAAAAATTCCCCAGCCTACAGCACCCACACCCGAGGCATTTTTAGAGTTAAATTCGATTTTTTTAGCATATTTAATTAGCTTTTTGGTATTATACAACATTTGGCATGCAAATCATAACCTATTTAAGATTGTAGATACCATCGACAACAACTCTGTTTGGATTTACGGAACCATGACCTTTGTCATTACTTTACTCCCATATTTTACAATATGGATTGCAAATCATGTCTATTCAATACCTGCAGAGACAATGTTCGGATTAATCTTTATAGTAACTCATATCCTAAATGTGCTGGCAACAAAAGCCATTTATAGAAGCAATCCCTACAATCAGGAACTGTATGAATTGAATTTCGACTCATATTACATGAGCACCCCAATGATAATACTGATTATCGGTTTTATCCTGACATACACAATTTATATTCCTGGAATCTTTGTTAGCTGCTTGATATCCGTTGTTTTATGGATTGTGCTTGGCAGATTGCTTAGGAGGCGTGGCAATGGAAACAGGTAGATTTGAAGCATTGATTGATGCAATTTTGGCAATCATCATTACCATCATTGTTCTGGAAATTCCTCTTGCAAGCAACGGCACCTGGTTATCCCTTTATGAAATAAGATATGAGTTCATAATATATGCAGTGAGCTTTATTGTATGCTTTAACTTCTGGAACTACAACAATAACCTATTCAGCATTGTAAATAAAATTGACAGCAAGGTCATATGGACAATGGGAGTAACATTATTTGTATTTTCACTATTGCCTTATTTCACAACTTTTGTCGGCGAGAATTTCTATGCATTCTTCCCCCAATTCATGTACGGTTTGTGTTTTATCGTAACTGCAGTTTTATCTCTGCTTATCGGCAGATTCCTAGAGAGGGCAGATCCGGCAAACATTGCCCTTCATCTTGCATTAAGCAATCATTATCCCATGTATGGAACAATCATCCTGGTTTTGATTGGAATGGTTATCGGATACTTTATTTATCCTCCGACAATTATGTTTTGCTGTCTGTTTTCAATTCTGGGAATGTGGATTATACCAAAAATTCAATCAAGTTTAAAATAGTAATGAGAGGTGCATTTCAAGTGTAACAACTTGAAATGACTAATTTTTTAAAAAAACTCCTTTTTTTAAGGTTTTAATCATATTTAACAGTTGTTTTAAAAGTTTCCAAATTTTAAATTCATATTTCTCAAAATATGAAAATTCATTAATTTAAACTGAAAATATGGGCCTTTACTCAAGTTACTCGGAAAGAATTTTCTTACAATAACCCTCAAAAAATATGATAAATAAAAAAATAGTTATAATTTTAACTTTAATTTAAAATTAAAACTAAAATATAAATATTTAAATCATATAAGATTATCTGAATGATTATTTAACGATATTAAGAAAATTTCAAAAATCGGCCAAAAATTACACACAAGATAGACTACCAATATGTAAAATTTATATTACAATTTTTAGGAAAATCGACCAAATCAATCCGATGAGCCTAAAAAAGATGCATTAACACTTATTTCAAAAGGCAGTTTAAACCCGCAAATTTCAATCAATTTAAAATGATGATGCCAAATTATTAGAAAAAAATTCAATTCAAGAAAAAACTTTAAACTTATTTAAACTGAAAAAAATCGGCAAAAATTAAAAAAATAAAGAAATGAATTCCTTATCAAAAACAAAACATTGAATCGAATCACAACAACAATGACAAAATCATATCATCCCCATATTAAAACATACACTCTATTTGAAATATGATTCAAGAGCATTCAGCTTAGTGTTGAATTCCATGACCTCTTTTGATGCAATTTGTTCGGTTAAATCATCCATATAACTATTGTACATATGAATAGCTAGCAAAACCACAACAATTATTGCACCAAAAAGCAGAATGAATTCTGCTGATACCTGCCCTTTATTATCCATTAAAATCCCCCCAGAAGTAATGTTCCTCCAAATGAAGATATCAAATAGAATATTCCAAATGATGCTGCTGCCAAAGGCAGTGAGAATTTGATTCCCTTTTTAATCTCACCATACATTATAATGCTTATGATAAATGCAACCAGAATCGAATGAATCATCATGTAAATCTCGCCTGCAACTGGTGCAGTCAATATTATTTGTGAATCCATTCCATAACCCTGCATAAATCCCGAATAAACGCTTACCATCCCAATTGCAAAAGGTGTTGCAATAATTGCCGAAATTAACAGAAACATCACAGACATCATGACTGCAGATTTCCTTTCACGTTTCAGCGCAAGCAAATCCCTTAAATCATCCGATACATCAGACAATACCTTCGATATACTTGATCCGCTTTTACGTCCATCGAGAATGATTCCAAATACCCTTTCCAATTCTTTAGATTTCAATCGTTTGCTCATTGCTCTCCAGGCATCATCGAAATTGCGACCCATTCGAATCTCTATAATCGTTCTCCTCATTTCATCGTAGAGTGGACCTTCACCATACTGCGCCATATCTTCCATTGCATTTTCGAAACTGAGTCCGACCTGCAGCATGCTTGCAAGCTGCCTTAGAAAATCCGGTGCCGTCCGCTCAATTTCTTGTGCTCGCCGTTCCTGCTGTACAACCACATATGTGAATAATCCCGGAATTATGAACAGTGGTAAAATTAACAGGGAAAGAGGTAAAGCGAAAACATTGATAAATATTGCCAGGATTACTTCACTCATTAAAATACAAATAACAAGAAGAACTAAAACCTGTGATGCATCTGTAAAAATAGCTCCACTCAGTAAAAATTCCTGTAATTTAGATAAATACTTTTCAGGAACAATATTGTCAACAACTAATGCTAAATCATTTATTATTTTAAATTTCATAAAATAAGATTATAGTTTAAAGTATATAAAAGATTGGTTGTTTTTTAAATCATTTTTACGGGCTAAAAACAATATTTATTTTAAAATAAGAAATTTCCTTCAAATGAAACTCTCATGACAATAACTGATACTTTGGGACTCTTTTTCCGATAGATTATACAAAATTTATTTATGTGTTATAACAATAGAATTCTAATTAGCAATATAAATATTCTATAATGCATAATCTATTGGGAGAGTAAACATGTTAAACAAAAAATATTTCATGATATTACTATTATTAATTGTGGGAATTTGTGCAATATCATCTGTAAGTGCATTGGACAGTGCTACTGATACAATATCGACTGATAATATGGAAATATTAACAAATCCAAATGAAGAATCATCAGTAACTGTAAATTAAGCTTGTGAAGTTGCAAATAACAATTATAAGTTAAATACACAAGATGAAGTTGGTTGTGGTGATAAACTTGCCGGTTCAGATGATTGTTATGAATTGGCATTTGACCAGTCAGGTGAAAAATTATCTGTTTTATATGCCGAGAGCTATACAATTGACCTTAATGAAGAATATATCATTTCCGCACATAGTGAAGGGCACATTAAATACCATAGAATCCCTTGCCCCGAGGATGTGAGTGCTGATGCATACCATTTTTACATCCGCATCACCGACAGTGCTTCAAATATTCATTACGAAAAAGAAGTTGAGGGTACCAATAGACATGAGGGAGATTTTGTTCACAACCTAGCAAAAGACACTCTTAAACCCGGCACATATACATTATCATTTATCAATTATGATGATGGTAAAATTCTGGATAGTACTATTTTAAAAGCAAGTGGAACTGCATCAATCACCGTTAATAATTATAATGCAAATTACATGTCCAACACTCCTATGAGTGCCAGAATAACTGATAAAGACACTGGATTACCGCTCACTGCTTTAAGTGTTAATGTTGTATTTACAAATGGTAAAACCACCATATCAAAGAATTACAGACCGGATTCCAATGGTCAAATTTCTTTCATCCCATCATTAAGTGTTGGAACTTGGACTGTGAAATTCACTCCTAGTGAATCCCATATTTCCGGGTCTGCAGTTAAAACAGTTACGGTTAAAAAATCAAAAGTCACAGTAAAAGCAAATAAGGCTGTTAGTTCTAAAGGATCCAAAGTTACCTTAAAAGCCACTGTAACCTGCAATGGGAAAAAAGTGAATGAAGGAACAGTTACATTTAAAATTAACGGTAAAGCTTACAAGATTAACGTTAAAAATGGTGTAGCTAGCAAAAAAGTCAAATTGAAAAAAGTTAAAAAGACTGTGTATACTGCAAAATTCAATGGCAATAAGAATTTGCTGGCCTCCGGAAAAGTTAAGGCAAAAGCTATGATTAAAAAAAGTTAATTAAAATACTTTAAACATTAGTTTGGAATACCAATTGATTGTTTCATAACCTAAAATATCTTGATTATTATTCATAGTTTACACTAAATTATTTTAGCCGCATTAACTATTTAGATTATGTTGTGAAATTCATCGATGATGACTAAAATCAGATTAAAAAAAAAAAGAAGTGGAGAATAAAATTAATTATTTTTTATGGTAATGATAGTGCTGTTAAGTCCTAAAACTCTTGCATAATCAATTTTATCCGCAATATTATTTAAGAATTCGATATTATCAAATTTATCCCCATCTCTTTTTATGGTTGGGTTAAATTCAATGCCCTGATCTTTAATTCCAATTAAAATATGTTCTTTTTGGATTTTAATCATTACATCCATACTTCCCACATTTTGATTGGTGTTAACAATGTTTACAAGCATTTCTTCTATTGCTAAAGATACTCTTATTGAGTTTAAATCGGAAATCTTTCTTGATTTAAGGTATTCATGAACTTTTGAAGCCAAATCAGTTATTTCATTTATATTTCCATTTATTGATAAATCAATGACATTTTCCTCATCCTGTTTTTTAAGCAAGAAAAATCCGTAATATTCACCGTTACTTTTTCTTTCAATGTATTTTGAATATGCAAACATGAATAATACTGTTACTATCTCGGCAATTATAAATGCAATCCAAATACCATCAGATTTCATGAATGGAATCAGCAATATTGCAAATCCAACCGGGACAATGAACCCTTCTATTATTGAAATTAAAAATGAATAGCTGTCCCTTTTTATTGATTCTGCATAATAAGTCATTATAAAACATACTACAAGACCTACGAAACTTAAAGAGAATAATCTAATAGCATTAGTTACAATAGGAATGTCAGCAGGATTATTAATACTGAATAAGAACAGTAAAGATTCAGGGTAAATTAAAAATATTGCTATTAGTATGCTGCTTGAAATTATACCATATTTTAAAGCTCGTTTAATAGTGTATTTTACACCTGCATAATCCTCTTCCTGATAATATACTGATACGATTGGAGACATTGTCTGACTTATTCCAATTGCAAACATGTAAATTAAGAATGAAACATTATCACAAACACTGAATGCAACAAGTCCTGCTCCACCCATTACAATTCCAATTAAATAATTTATAATGAATAATTTTAATGTAATGAAAAGTTGTACTGAAGCTGGTGGAAATCCGGAAACAATAATGTCTTTAAAGTATCCTAAAAACCTTGTTAATTTGATTTTTGTAATTGACAATAGTTTAAGTGTACGTTTCTTATTAATGAAATAATATGAGATGAATACTGCTGCAGCAATATCTCCACTAACTGTAGCAAGAGCAGCACCTCCAATGCCCATTCCAAAGAATTTAAGATAAACAAAGTCTAAAATTATATTCAATACATTTGTTATTATAACTGCAACTAATGGGAGTTTAGGCATTCCGTCGGCACGTGCAAAATATGATATGCTCATCATATAACATAAAAATGGAATTCCAATGAGTGTTACTCCAAGATAATTCTTTACAAGTGGAACTACCTGCATATTACCATGTGCAATATTAGAAGAGCATAAAACATTAACAATAGAATCCAGGAATATCCATCCCAATACCGAGATGATAATTCCAATTACAACTAAACTAACTATGGAAACCGTGAAATATGCATTACTTTTTTCCTCATCATATTCTGCCTTTGCAGATGACATTAAAACACTACCACCTAATCCAATAGCCCAATAAATCAAGTTAATAAATGTAACAATAGGAACAACTAATTGAATAGCTGCCAGATTAAAAGATCCGATTAAAAAACTAACAATTAATGAATCTGAAAATAAGCAGATATTATTTGCCATTGTTGTAAGTAATGTGGGCAGTAAAAACTCATTAAATTTACTTTTCAATAAATTAAAATTTCTTTCATACATAATCGTAAATTCTCCATCATATTTAATCAAAGAATGCTAAATCATTTAAATATTCAATAAACTTATAAATATATTCTTGTGAAATTATTGGCCATTTTACTCCCAGCCTATATAATGCCTGAATCGTATATTCATTTTCGGCTTCAATCCATATTTTTTTGAATTTGCCTGATCCAATTGAAGTGAGTAAACCTGATACTCCTTCCTGTCTTTCATCATCATTTAAAACTTCATTTAAATACATTTCATATTCATCTTCTTCAACAGGATCAATTTTCAGACCTAATGGTTTAATAATATCTATTATATCACCAAAACAAATTGTATGATGCTGGTATGGATGGAAAACAACACATTCTTTAGGTGTTTTAGATAATTCAACTATAGATTTAGCAACCACATCAATAGGACTTAATTCATCAGCATCACTTAGCATTGAGTATGGCATTTTACCAATAGTGACAAATGCCTTGAGTTGATTAATAAATCCATTTGAATTAAAGTTAATTTGGAATTCACCATCATCACTTCTGGCCATCAAGTTTCCAACCCTCATGATTTTAACTGTTAAATCATCTTCAACAGCAGCTTCCAGAACTGCTCTTTCTGCTAAAAACTTACTGCTAATATACTGATTGTCAATTGATTGGCCTATGAATAAATCTTTTTCATTAAATAAGTAATCTTCAGGAGGGAAGTTATTTATACTTTCACCAGCAACACTGTAAGTTGAAACCTGAACATATTTGGCATTTTTTATTTTTGCGAATTTTAAACCGTTAATAACTCCGCCCAAGTTAATGTCTTCAATATCAGTTCCTGAAGAGAAATGTTTAACATTTGCTGCACAATTGAATATGGTATCAATATCATAAGGGATTAATTTTTCAAAATCGGCATAATTTGTTATATCCCCATCAATCACATGCAATCTTTCAGCAAATAACTCCTCGTAATTGATTGAGAAATAATAATATAATAGAGATTTCAATCTTTCTTCAGATGATAAATTGGTTCTGGATCTAATCAAACAATAAATATCACCATCAGTATTATCCAATAATTCTTTTAGAATGTGAATACCTAAAAATCCGGTAGCTCCTGTTAAAAGTATATTTCCCAAATCATTTTCAAGTTCACCATTAATAAGATTATCCAAGGTGTTTTTATCCAATAGTTTATTAATTTCAGTATAATCATAATTGAATTCTTCACTAAGTGAAACATCTAAATTTTCATCAGTTAATATGAATTCGGCAAGTTTTCGTGGAGTTGGATTGTCAAATACATCACCATAACTAATGCTGAAATCCCTATTTAATGCTGCAATAGTGATTTTAGTTACAAGTAGTGAAGTTCCACCAATTTCAAAGAAATTATCCGTAACTCCCACTTGGTCAAGAGATAATATTTCTGCAAATGTATCTGCAAAGAATGCTTCAACATCATTTTCAGGAGCAACATATTCTGTGATTAAAACCGGTTCAGGCAAATTCCTTAAATCAGTTTTACCGTTTAATGTTTGAGGAAGCTCATCCAATTCCATATAAACTGTAGGAACCATATAATATGTTAATTTATCATTTAAATGTTCTTTTAAAGCATCAATATCAATAGAATAATTATCCTCATCTGATTTATATTCATCATAAACAGTGAAATATGCGCATAAATGGTCATTTCCCTTAATCTTTTTAACAACCACAGCCAGTGATTTAATGCCTTCAAATTCTTTAATGGCAGATTCAATTTCACCTATTTCAATTCTCAAACCTCTGAGTTTGATTTGATCATCCAATCTTCCAAGGATTTCAACTTCCCCATTATCATCCCATTTAGCTAAATCACCGGTACGATAGAATCTAATTCCATTAATAGTTTTAAAGGATTTAGCATTGTTTTCCGGACGATTATAATAAGATCTTGAAACACCTTTACCTGCAACGTACAATTCCCCTAAAACATGTGGAGGGAGTGGATTAGCATCCATATCCATAATTTCTTCATAAACATTAAACATTGGCCCTCCAACAGAAACAACATTAGGCTGGTCAATTAATTTATCATTACAAGCAATTGTTATCTCAGTTGGACCGTAACTGTTGAATATTTTACCATCTGAGACTTTGGAAAGAATATCATATAAGTGTTTTGGGAATCCTTCTCCACCCACAACGAATATTTTAAAATCAGCAATAAGATCTTTTAATACATCAATTTCAAGGTATTGCAATAATCTTGAAGGAGTGCCGTCAAATACATTAGCCCCAGTATTTTTGATTAAATCGATTAATGATAATGAATCTTTAAACTGATCATCATTAGCGAAAACAACAGGAACTCCATTTAACATAGGAAGCATAGTTTCATCAAGGAATGTGTCAAATGCTACTGTAACCATACCTAGAATCTTGTAGTTTTCTTTTTCCGCATTAGTTACCAGTTCATAACAGTAAGAATTGTCAGGATTAGGAGTTATGAAATTGGCAAAATTCCTATGTTCAATCATTACGCCTTTAGGAAGACCAGTCGAACCGGAAGTATAAATCATATATGCAAGATTATTAGAGGCAATTTCAACATTTGGATTGGTAGTGTTTTCTTCTTCAAGCAATTCGTCAACATGCACCAATTTATCCGAATAGGATGATAAATCCAATCCTTTAATATCAACAATATCATCATAAATGATATATTTGGATTCGCTGTCTGTTAAAACATGTTCAATACGATTTGCAGGATAATCCGAATCAATAGGTATGAAACATGCCCCGGATTTTAAAATACCCAATATTGAAGTGAAAACATTACTCTCACGCTTTAAAATAAACATGATTTTATCTTCAATTCCAACTCCTTTTCTAATTAAAGCATTAGCAATACGATTAGCATTTTCATTTAAATCATTGAAGGTGAAATCACCATCAGATGCGGTTAAAATTACTTTTTCACCATTCAGATTTACCTGTTTTTCGAAAATCTTATGAATCAATGGTTCTTCGATTTCTACAAATTCCAACTCATCAACATACGGAACTTCCCTTTCAATAATTGAAACATCTTTTAAGAATATATTTTCCAATTCTTGTGATGTGAATTTGATTAATTTATTTAAAACAATATTAATACTGTCTATGAATGTTTTAATTAATTTCGGAGTGTATAATGCATCATTATATTCGCAGGTTACCTGATATGTATCTTCGATTTCTGTTACATCAAGATTCAATTTGAATTTCAAATCATCATATTCCAAACTTTCACGTTCAATCATTTTTCCATTGATTTCAATGTCTTCAATAATTTTACCGTCAAATGCATAGATGAATTCAGGAACGATACCGTACTTATCTACAATATTAGTTAATGGATAGGATGAATATGATAAAGTATTTACCCATTCCTTGTTAATGTATTCGAAATATTCTTTGAAATTTAAATCAGCATTTAATTTTAAGGATAATGGTAATGTTTTAACCATCATTGCCAATGTATTCTGTTCATCAGGAGTGAATCTTCCATTAGTAATTGTTGCAAATAATAGATTTTTATTATTAACAAATTTGGATAAAACAAAACTGGAAATTGATAAAAACAGATTATTTGGAGTGACTGATATTTCTTTACAGAAATTATCCACTTCATCTTTATCAATTCTGACAAATTCTTCAGCTGCTTCACCATCTTCCTCAGATCCATTTAAATCCGGAGAAATTAAGCTGCCCTCATCATGTTCTTTAATCTTGTTTAAGAAAAACATTTCCGCTTCTTTATAATGACTGGATTCTTGGATTTTAACTTCTTTTTGTGAATAATCAAATCCATTTAAAGGTTCCAATTCATTTTCATCAAATTCTAAATCCGGATTGTCATAACTTGATGCGATTTGGCTAAACAAGATATTTAATGAAGTTCCATCAAGGATAATGTGATGGAAATCAGAAAGCAATGCAGTATTTTCTTTATCTTTAATAATTTTAAATCTGAATAGTGGACCTTCACTTAAATCGAATGGTTTGATGAAATCTTCTTTGAATTTATCATCAATTCCATCATCCACTTCAATAATTTCAATTAAATCATCAATGATTAAATCATCACGTCTTTCCTGATATACAACACCATCATTCATTATTATTCTTGTTTTTAAGTATGGATGAGAATTAATAACATTTATAATAGCTGATTTAAGCCTATTTTCATCAATTCCACTTCCTAATTCAATATATTTAGGAAGATTATAAGTCACTTTTTCAAGATCTTTTACACAATCAAAGTATACTCCAAGTTGATTTGGAGTTAACTTATAATATTGTGGTTTTTCTTCACTGACTTCATCTTCCACATCACTTAAACCTTCATTAAGTTCAATGTTTTCAGCAATTCCTCTGATTGTTGGCTGTTGAAGAATAATAGTGACATTAATCTCTTTATCAAGTTTATTGTAGATTTCAGTACTTAATCTCATTATTGTTAATGATGTGAAACCTAACTCGTAAAGATTGTCTGTAACACCAAAATCATTAAAACCTGCAATTTCCGCACAAATCTCAAAAATACTTTCTTCAAGTTCATTTTCAGCACTGACAAGTTCTGTACTTATTTTTGGATCAGGCAAGTTCTTAATATCAATTTTACCATTCGGTGTTTTAGGCATTGAATCCAATTGAGTGAATGAAGTAGGAATCATGTATCTTATTAATTTAGTTAAAAGATACTCTTTTAACTCCCCAACATCAATATTTCTATTACCCGTGTAATATGCACATAGATTATCCTGATTATTTATCTGTTTTACAGTTACTGCTACACTTTCAATACCGGAATATTTTGAAATTACTGATTCGATTTCACCCGGTTCGATTCTTTGACCTCTGAGTTTAATTTGATTGTCTTTTCTTCCAATTATAACCAGTTCATCATTGGAATTCTTATAAGCCAGATCTCCGGTCTTATAAAATCTTAGATTATTAATTATTATGAATTCTGATTCATTCAAATCATCCCTATTCAAATAACCTGGAGAAGTCTGGACACCTGCAGTGCAGATTTCACCAATGATATTATTAGGTAATGGATTTCCATCAATATCAATTATTAAATCAATGTTATTTGGAATAGGAGTTCCTTCAGTTATTTCATCATTACTGATTAATTTCTGATGTGTTGCAATAGTGTTTTCCGAAGAACCATATGAATTGAATATTTTCGCGTCACTGCAATCAACAATATCACTGTAAACTGATGGAATGAACTTCTCCCCACCTATTGTTATGACTTTAAACTGATTAAGCAAATCTTTAAATTCAGTGACTTTCATATATTCCTGAATCCTGGATGGAGTTAATGATAAACCATCAACATGGGATTTTTTAATTAATCTAATGAGTTTGGATAAGTTTTTAGACTCTTCATCACCTGCTAAAGTTACTTTTGTTCCATTAATGATTGTTGCAAGAACTTCTCTTAAAAACGCAATGAATGTTGTTGTAGTTAATGATAACATATTGGAAACATCATTTTGTATAGCATGTATTGCAATATTATCCTTCCTAGGATTTATATAATTGATTAAACCTTTATGAGTGATTTTAACCCCTTTTGGTTTACCGGTAGATCCTGAAGTGTAAACTATACATACTATATCATCAGATTTAATGTTAACATTTAAATTAGCATCATTCTCATTGTCCAACAATTCATCAATATTTGATTGAATGATTAATTTGGCATTAGTGTCCTGTCGGATAAATTCTGTTTGGTCTTCAGGTTGTTCTGTCGATACGATTGTAAAAGAAGCGCCTGTTTTAATTACTGCATATATTGTAGCTATTAATTTAGCTGATCTTTCAAGTTTCAATATAATATGGTCACCTGAAGATATTCCCAAATCAATTAAGCTATTGGCGATTTTGTTTACTTCACTATTCAATTGATTATATGAGAATTCCTCATCATTATCAACAAGAGCAATATCTTCACCAAATTTCCCAACTGCCTCTTCAAACAGTTCACTTAGATTTGAACTGATTTTAATATCCTCAAATGATTTATGAATTTCACTTAATTCATCTTCTTTTGCACTAGGCAATAATGATATTGTGCCGATTGATTTATTAAAGTCTTCTTGTAATTTTTTAACCATCAATTCAATATTTTTTGCCAAATCAACAATTAAATCATAAGAGTAAAGTGAATCATTATATCTTAAAAATAATTGATAGTTATCCTTATCCTCTTCAATATATACACTTAAATTGAATTTAGGCAAATCTAGTGAAACCTCTTTGATGTTTAAAGTGTTGATTTTACCTTCATCATTGATTATCTCCTCTTCTTCATCAACACCTACCTGATATGCATAGTAAATATTAGGATTGATATTATGTTTTTCAAATAATTTGGTATATGGATAATTTTCATGATTAATTGTTTCGGTCAAAGTATCTTGAACAGAATCAAAATATTCACTAACATTTTGAGTCGTATCAATCCTATGAATAAATGGTAATGTTTTTACAACCATAGCTAAGGTATTTTCATAATTTGGATTTAATCTTCCACTTGATATGGTTGCAATCAACATGTCTTTTGTATAAGTATATTTGCTTAATGTTAAAAGAGTTGCAGACAAGAACAAATTATTTGGAGTAATATTATAATCCTTACAATACTTATCAACTGATTTTTTACTCATTGGAATATAATATTCGCCCAATTTTGCATTTTCTATTGGTTTAGTGATATTTGGACTAATATCTGTACTGATATCAATTTCATTTATTTTAGAATTGAAGAATTCTTCAGATTCCTTATAGGAATCCAAACTTTCTTGCCTGTAATCTTCAAGAATATACTCAAAACCAGTGTATTCCTCTTTTAATAAATCATTGCCCTGATATTCGTTAATTAAATTTTCAATGAATATGTTCAATGAAATTCCGTCGAAAATGATGTGATGAATATCTAAAAGCAAGGTAGTTTGATTATTATAATTGTATATTTCAGCACGATAAAGTGGTGAATCAATCAGATTAAACGGTCTTATAAAATTATTCTGAAGTTTTTCACTGCACTGCTTATTAACAATATTTACTGAAACTTCAGCATCATCCTGACGTTTAATGTAGACATCACCATCTTTTTGAGTGATAATGCTTTTTAAATAACTATGATGATTAAATACCTTTATTAAAGATTTCTTTAATTTATCAGGATTAAGGTCTTTACCCATTTCAATAACAAAAGCCATATTATAAATTAATTTATCCGGGTTTTTGACAGATTCAATGTAAACGTTCAACTGATTATGACTTAAGGGATAATATTCCTGTTTTTCATAATTAATTTTTTCAGCTTCATTAGCACTATTAAGCAAATCTTCCAAATCACAGATATTTTCTGCATCCATTAATGTTTTAAAAGTAAGTACAATGTTAAATTGAGAATATATTTCATGAGAAAGTTTCATTACAGATAATGATGAAAAACCCAAACTGAATAAATTATCAGTGACTCCAAAGTCTTTGAAATCTAAAATATCACTGCACATATCATATAATTTTCTTTGAACATCATTTTCAGGCATTACATTTTCAGTTGACAGAATTGGTTCGGGCAAATTCCTAATATCCGTTTTACCATTTGCTGTTTGAGGAATTTCATCCAATTCCATATAAACTGTAGGAACCATATAATAAGTTAATTTTTCATTTAAATGTTGTTTTAAAGCATTTAAATCAATAGATTCACCATATGTAGTATAATATGCACATAAATGGTCATTTTCTTTAATTTTTTTAACAACCACAGCTAGAGATTTTATACCATCAAATTCCTTAATTGCTGATTCAATTTCACCTATTTCTATTCTCAAACCCCTGAGTTTGATTTGATCATCCAATCTTCCAATGATCTGAACTTCACCATTTTCATCCCATTTGGCCAAATCTCCAGTACGGTAAAACTTAATTCCATTAATATACATGAAAGCTTCAGCATTATTCTCAGGACGATTATGATATTCACGTGAAACACCTTTACCTGCAACGTACAATTCCCCTAAAACATTAGGCGGTAATGGGTTGGAATCCATATCCATTATCTCTTCATAAACATTGAATATTGGCCCTCCAACGGAAACAACATTCGGATGGACAATTAATTTATCATTGGAAACAATAGTTATCTCAGTCGGACCGTAACTGTTATATATTTTACCATCTGAAACTTTTGAAAGTATGTCATACAAGTGTTTCGGAAATCCTTCCCCTCCAACAACAAATATCTTAAAATCACAAATTAATTCCCTTAACCCCCCAATTTCCAAGTATTGGAGTAATCTTGAAGGAGTACCGTCAAATACATTAGCTCCAGTATCTTTAATTAAATCAATTAAAGCTAATGGGTCTTTGAATTGATTATCATCAGCGAAAACAACTGGAACATTATTTAATATTGGGAGTATTGCTTCTTCTAAAAAGGTATCGAATGCCACTGTAACCATTGCCAGAACCTTATAGTTTTCCTTTTCTGCATTAGTAACCAATTCATAGCAATAAGAACTGGCAGGATTTGGAGTTACAAAGTTGGAAAAATTACCATGTTCAATCATTACTCCTTTAGGAAGACCAGTAGACCCTGAAGTATAAATCATATATGCAAGATTATCTGCATAAACATCAACATCCGGATTGCTTGTATTCTCCTCTTTAAGCAATTCCTCAACATTCAATAATTTATCAGAGTATGAAGATAAATCCAAACCTTTAATATCAACAATATCATCATAGATGATGAATTTGGATTCACTGTCTGTTAAAACATGCTCAATACGTTCTTCAGGATAATCAGAATCAATTGGAATAAAACAGGCTCCTGCTTTTAAAACACCAAAGATAGTGGCAAAAACGTTACTATCACGTTTTAAGATAAACATGATACGATCTTCGACACTAACGCCCTTATTAATTAATGCATTAGCAATACGATTTGATTTATCATTCAAATCATCATAAGTAAAATCACCATCAGCAGAGGTTAAAATAACCTCATCACCATGCAAATCAACTTGTTTTTCAAAAATTCTATGAACTACAGATTCTTCAATATCAACAAAATCCAAATCATGAAGATTAGGAACATCTCTATTAAGTATGGAAATATCACTTAATAATACAGCTTCAAATTCTTCTTCAGTTAATTTGGTTATTTTATTTATAACTATGGAAATTCCATTTAAAAAAGTATTAATTAACTCTGGTGAGTATAATTGATCATTAAACTTACATATTATTTCAAAAGCATTATTATCTTCAAGTATGGTCAAAACAATATTATATTTTTCTTCTACATATTTATTTTGACAATTAAACTGATATAAAAATTTAGGGTTAAATCCGAATTCATCAACTGTTTTGGTTAATGCATCATTATAAATTAAAGAATTCAACCATACGTCATTAATCTGGATTAAAAATGATTTAACATCTAAATCAGTATCTAAATTTAAGATAACTGGCAAGTCCTCAAAGGAATTATCTTCAATAACACCACTATTTGAAAAAATTAGATTTTTGTTATAAACAAATTTTGATAAAACAAAACTTGAAACGGCAAAAAACAAATTGCGTGAATCAATATTTAAATCATTGCAAAATTTGACTATTTTTCCATTGTCAATGAATGATGAAATTCTGTGAATAGACCCTTTAAATTCATCTCCATTTAAATCAGGAGTGATAATGCTTTCTTCCTCAATTTCCAAAATTTGATTTTTAAAAAATGTTTTTGCATTCGAAACATCTTTAAAAATTAATTTTTCAGTAATTATTTTTGTTGATAAATCATTTAAGTTCATTTCGAAAAACATCCAAAAGTTTCATTAAATAATATATAAATTTAATAATATTTAATTATTCCATAAAAACGTTAAATATTATGTTAGTCAATAATTAACGGTAAGTTTCCAATCACATTTGCTCGTTTTGAAATTGAAACTGTATCTTCTAGGCGTACCCCGAATTCATTTTCCAAAACGGTCTTTAGCTATGTGTTCAAAATATCCAATTTCTCTAAATCCGCATTTCTTATGAAATTCTATGCTTGCCAAATTAATTGAAAAAATAGCAGCATAAAAACTCCAAATTCATTATCCCCAGCACCATCAATAAGATGCATCATCAAATCATTCCAACAAAATCAAAAGTCAAAATCTATGTTAATTTCAAACAAATTCTCAGTTTGCGCTAGTGTATTCACCAGTCTTTCATCCAAATCCACATTATTGTCGTTGTAATCAATTTCTCCGAATTCCTCACGAACTTGAAAAGCCAACTGATCTTTATCCAAACTAAATTCTGCATCGCTGCCCCCACTATTTCCTCGAGCATCAATCCTAACCCATTTATCTCTATTGAAAACCGTGTTTAAAGCATGGATAATGTGGCCTTGACTGTCATCTTCTGCTATTGTCAGAAGCTGATAGCTGATTCCTGATGGAATTCCATTTGCCCTTAGAAGCGCTGCAAGGAGACATGATTTTACCCAACATATTCCAGTCTTATTCATCAATGTCTCACTGGCTGTTTTTGAAACTATATTTACACCAATATCCCATGAATGGGGGATTTCATCTCTAACAAATAAATAGCATCTTTTGATATAATCCTCATCATCATCTGATTGACTGATTAATTCGCCAACCTTTTCTTGAATATGAGGATTCATGTAATCTATACTTGGTGTTTCAATTAAGTACTCATCCATAAACATCACCTAACCTATTGAAATATATTACAACTTATAATATATATTCAATCTCCCTTATAATAATCATAAAGATTAACACAGATGATTCCAATTTTACAAAGTGAAAAATTAATTTTGATTAATTGTGTAAACCTTAAGACAGACAGTTTTATTTTCAAGACTTATGTCCTTCCATGATTGGCCGTCATCGCTTACAAAGCTCATTCCAGGAATGTAATGCTGTCTTGAAAATGCCTGATAAGGAACTGCATTATTCTTAAAGACAACCTTAAACTTATCTCCTGTTTTAATCGGAACATATTTGTCCAGAACGATTGTCTTGAATCCCGCAAACTCGCTGGTTCCGTTTTGGGAATGTGCCAATTTGCCGTTGACATAAACATCAAATGAATATTCGATGCCCGAATCGTTGAAGTAGGTTCCCACAGCTCCGATTGACTCGTTGTATTTGGATGTGAATTCATTTGAATAATAAGTGAAGTTACCGTCAAAGCCTGCCAAACCTGTCAGGTCAGTCTGATAGTTCACATGATAATCCTCTGTATTTTCAAAAATATATGCAACTGCGGCCGCCTGAGGCACAATAGCATAATAATCATTAGCTAAAAAGGATTTATCATAATAGGACAGATAATCATATCCCTTGTCCCCCACTTCAGAACCTTCAGAATCCTTAATAATCCAACCTCCAGGCTTTGAAGGAGACTTATTATCATCCATGTCTTTAAAATCCTTGGCAGGAATGGAATCATTCCAACCGATTAGTGAAACAAAGTGTGTAGGCTGCTCGGCAGTATCCTGGTAATTATATTTAAAATCCCCAACTGCAAACTGAATGGTTACCGCACCATATTCCATTATTGCATGCTTGATTGAATTTACAGTGTCATTTTCTTCAGGGAAAATTATCTTTGCGTCCTGAAGATGGATTCTGTTATTTGTATGAGACACTTCGGAAATCATTCCACGTTCATCATACGGATCATCTTGAGCCATTACAGGACCGTTCCAACTTAATGCATAGCCCAATCCACTGTAAGCAAATCCTGTAACATTGTTTCTAGTATCTCCAATAGGATTATACCTTAACTGAATGTCCTGAATGTTGTTTTCAGATAGGTTGTATAGAACACCTGTGGATTTGAGAAGTGAGCATTCCAATGCACCTGCTGTGGCAAAAGCCCAACAGGCAAGATTATCTCCCTGAAATTTAAGTGGGCTAGCCCATCCGAAATCACGTGAATCGTATGTGGATGGCAGTTTATCAATATTTGCAGTATTATTTTTTAAATTAAGTTTTATCGCCTTATTTTCAACTGAAACGATATAATCAGTGTTATTCAATGATAACAAATCAGTTGAACTTACATTTTTTATTTCAGAATCCCTGATGAAGTTTCCATAGATTACGCCCCCATTGTCAAATGTTGAATTGATGAAATGATTTTCAGCGTCATTGGCATAAATCACATTGCCATTGGAAATGTTATTGAAAAGCTGGCCAATAAAATTACCTCCATTTGCATAGACAACCTTATTGCCCGATAGATTTGAATTGTTTACAGTGAACGTTCCATTATCGAGATAAATTGCACTTGCATTCGATTTAGCCGCATTATTTGATAATGTGGAATTGGTGACGTTCAAATTGGTCCATGATGTGTATATTGCACCACCAGTGGATTTTGCAGCATTATCAGCAAATCTTGAATTTTCAATATTCAAAGCGCCTCCAAGATTCACGATTGCTCCGCCGAACTTGGAGGAACATTCATTGAAGCTGCAGTTGACGACATTCAATCTTTGAGGAATGTTTTTAGACCCCGAATCCAAATCCATATATATTGCCCCACCATTGCTTGATGATGAAACTTTAGAAAATATGCAGTTTTCAATCAGCATGGCATCTGAGGAAACCGGCTTGTCATCTATATCTCTAGGAAAATACTTTCCAACAATAGCTCCTCCGGTTATTGAAGCATATGAATTTGAGAAATTTGAATTTTTGATTGAGAGGTAATCTCCCTTGAAATTAAGCGCTCCTCCATAATCAGAATGGCAATCCCTGAAACTGCAATTGTCAATTTTCAAAGATCCTCTATCCTGAACAATGGCGGAATAAGCATCACCACTTCCTAAAAAGATGGAATTCTTAACGGTCACGTTCGAACTCATTATGGATACGGCAGATGAATTTGAATTTGATTTAAAAGTGCAATTGTTTAAAATGACATTATCAGATTCAAAAATGCTTACAAGCCCTTCTATCTCGCTTCCATTAGAATCATCCATAATGACAATGTCATTCAATACGAGTTCACAGCTTTCGCTGTATATGACCAGCCCTTCAATATTTGTGAGAGTTAGATTATTGATAACGATCTTTCCATGTTTTCCAGAATTGTCAATGGAAATTCCTGAAAGATTGTTGGAACCGTCAATCTTATGCCCATTACCATTAATTGTCAAATTTCCTCCGCCCATAACCTGTCCGGAATCATTGCCCTGAAATTTATAATCCTTAGTCATGTTGAATGTGCCCTTAGCATTTACAAGGTCAGCATAAAAATCATTAATAGAATTATCGCCATTGACATCAGATTGGCCATTTGATGCTAAAACAATTCCAGAACCAATCAGAATGCACAAAATTACTATAATGGAGAATAACTTAAATTTCAACTTCATAAGTGGACCGCCGATTTAATTTTTTCCTGTTGTCAGTTTTTATTTTAGTTCACATTCGTAAAAAAAAAAACAACATACTAATAATATTTTGATTGAAAGACTATTTAAATTTAAAAAAAATAATAAAAAAAGTTAGGAGAATGTAATTCTACTATTTAACTGTTATTTTTACCTTTTTGCTAACTGCTTGTAGTATGCATTGCATTTAAACTTGATTGTAGCTTTGAATTTGCCTTTTTTGGACAGTTTCTTGATTTTAAAGACTGCCTTACCTTTGGCATTTGTTTTTGCCTTGTAGGTTTTGCCATTAACTTTCAAGGTAACTTTGACTTTCTTAATATCCTGATTACCTGATTTTAAAGATATGGTGTATTTTTTAACTTTTTTAGCTTTTTAAAGGCTTTATTTTTGGCAGTTATCTTTGATGCTGATTTATTTACCACCACTTTGGCAGTTGCATTTGAGTTTACATAGGTTCAATCACCATTGAATATAGGTTATGGTTATGTTATAGTGTCCGATTGGCAAGGAATATTCATTTACCACTTTACCGTTGTTGATTGGAAGATATATTATATCACCCTCCAATTCAAAAGCAATGAGACCTGTTGCGGTTTCATTAACATCAGCCTTTGGAAATCATATTGTTTGTTTCTGCAGGATTGAATTTGTCATCACCTAAGTAGGTAACAGTAACATTATAATCACCAGACTCTAAAAATGTTTTGTAATAAGCAAAGCCTCCATCCACTTTAACATATGTTTTAGTGCCGTTGATGTCTATCAAAGCAAATCCATTGGTTTCAACATCATGAAAAATACTTCAAAAAAGGTTATATGTAAAAACAATAATAATAATTACCATGACAGAAAATGATAAAGAAATTTCGGATTATATGACTTTTCCAAAAACTTTCGAAAAGTACAGATGGTACAAACCTATACTTGTTTTCGTATTGGGTGTCATACTGCTTTTTATACTTGACATAATAGTTACAGTTGCCTGTACTGGAGCATTTGGATGGGATTCAATAACCGCTGTTCTGAATGGAGGATATGAAGTCCTTAATACTGAAGTTGGGGAAATCGTTACTGATTTGGGAGTTATTATCATGATTCCTGCCCTGTATCTTGCCACAAAGATTGTCAGAGACAGACCATTTTCATCATATGCCTCTTCACGTGGAGGATGGAATTCTAGACTATATCTTAAAGCTTTTATACTTCCATTCATACTATACATTATTTTTGGATTGGTATCCCTTCTTTTTGAAAAACCGGAAGGCACAATGCACTTTTCAATACTGTTCCTTATTATAACTTTAATTTTAGTGCCGCTACAATGTATTGCTGAGGAATACGTATTCCGTGGTTTGATTATGCAAACCTTCGGATCATGGTTTAACATACCGATTTTAGCAATAATTCTTCAAGCAATAGTTTTTGCAGTTGGCCACAGTTATGATATTATGGGAATCATTGGAATATTTGTATCAGGCCTTGTTTATGGATTCCTTACATGGAAAACCAATGGTATAGAAGTAAGTTCCGCATTGCATACCGCAAATAACCTTAGTATCTCATTATTCGTTATGTTTGGAATTACAACAACATCTTCAACAACAGAACTACCTGATTTCATAATTTCTATTGCTTTTAGTGTATTCTTACTAATTGTAACCTATTATGTTGGTAAGAAAACTAATTGGTACGGTGAAATTGAAGAAAACACTCAGGATGCATGATTATTCAAAAATCTGAATAATCAATTTTTTTCTTTTTTTAATCTTGAACTTGGGATTGGCAGGCAAATGGATAATATCAATGAGACATTCCCTCTTTAATAAGCGAATAAATGGCCCCAATACCCATGAACTGAGTTACCCACATTAAAAATAGAGTGAATATTGAAAAGGCGTAGGTTAAAAACCAATACGGAAATGAGATATATTGAAAATAACCCAAGATTACTATCGCCAAAATAATGAAAGTACAATGAACGATATATTTTTTCCATCCTATAACCTCAATGAGTTCTATTAACAATTTTAAATTAAAAGCATCTAACAAACGTTTATCGTCTGCTATCAATGCCAATGCCAATTCATAGAAAATGGAAAACAGATAGAATATAATCGAACCCGTAAAAATGAAAATTAAGGTATCTACGGGATTATGGGAATATATCATATGCAATGTATTTGGCAAGTCCAATAACAAGTCGGACAAGTCAAATTCTGGAAAATCCAATGGAAAACAAACTAAGTCCAATATATAGCTCTGAACAAGATAATAAACCAAAGTTACGATAGTAGCTTTGGTTCCAAGGAATAACACTTTTTTTATATTAATTGCAGGCAATTTTTTACCATGATTTATTCTATCATTGGTAATCTGCATTCCATAACCCATAATTAAAATTAAAGTTAAAACTAGAACAATCGTCGATGAATTGGAATCAAGCTGTGGAGCAATGGCATCCTGAATATAAGAGATGACAAATAAAAACAGCAGTAACAATAAAAAGAATTTCTTATTGTACATGCAATATTTCCACGCATCTTTAAGCATAAATAATGGCATGATTATTCCCAGACCTATTTAATTTGATTACCATCATCCTCTTACTAGACCCATCATTGAAAAAAAAGAAATAAGGTTATAAAAAGAAAATAAATGTAGATGATTAATCATCTACTTTTTTTATTTTTTACGTACAATTGGAACAAGAATCGCCACAAATACCGCAATTACTAAAACAATTAATGGAAAACCAGTGTTTTTAGTATCAGCAACTGTAGTATTATTTGCAGGATCTTTTTTATCAGAATCTGCAACTTTTGTTATAGTTGTAGTGGTTACAGTTGTTTTGGTTCTTTTTTTATCTGAATCGCCCTTGTCCTTATTGTCCTCTTTAGAATTATCATCGACAGGATCAGTGGAATTTGTTGAATTTGTAGAGTTAGTGGAATTTGTTGAATTTGTTGAATTTCCAGTACCATTTGACAATAAGAGTGAATCATCGCTTTGATTCAATTTTAAAGCATCATCGTCACTTTGATTCAATTCCAAAGTTGTGTCCTCATCTTCACTGGTTTTTAAGGTTGTATCCTCATCTTGAGAAAGTTTATCATCCTTTGAAGATTCTTTTAATGACGCATCATCGTCATCTGCACCCAAAACCTCACTTTCAATTTGAGAATTTGAAATCACAAATCCATGTTTAGCATTTCCGCTCACGGAAGTTGAATATCCGGAAATAGGTGACACCTCTACACTATAATCCCCATCACCATCTACATCAAAAGTAGTTTTCCAAGAATCAGCTTCACTTAACTTAGCAGAATCAACAACTTTACCGTCTTCTAGAAGGTCAACAGTTATTGTTGTTGGCCTATCGCCACCATGATCATGCCAAACTACACTTACAGATATTGAATCCAAATCTCCTGCAGATATTACTCCAATAGAGGTAATGACGAAAATTGCAACGATTAAGATTCCCAATAATTTTTTATACATTTAATCACCTCTTTTAAATTTCAGAATATAGCAAACCGGTTGCTCTACCAGTGACAAAGGTTGCATAAACTCCAAAAATACCTAATATGATTCCTCCAATAGTTGAATTAACATTTGAAATCAAACCTGCAATAAAGAATAAAACAAATACGATAACAGCAATTAAAACCATTAAGAGTATTACTTTTACAAATCCTATTTCCCCAATGTCGGAAATTGCTCCACCAACAGACAATGCATGCATCATGTCTCCGGTTTTTGCCAATCTACATTCTCCCATCATCAATGCAAATCCAAATACAAGACCTACAATAAAATTAATTACAATTGATATCCAGTGCTGTAAAAAAATTGCCAATAAAGAAGAGATAATAACTGGAATTAGCAAATAAACAAAATTTACAACAAAAAGTTTGAATCCATTGATGAATTGTCTCATAAAATCGATTTCAGGAGCATCATCACTTCTTTCGATACCCAATTTGATTATATCCAATTGATAACCTAAAACAACAAAACCGATTAAAAGTATTACAATAAATCCCAATACTCCCGCACCGATTGTTGCTAGAACATTTTGAGCTGCAAAACTTACGGCCAGAACTCCGACAGCCGCTCCAAAAACAACGCCAAAAATAATTCCTAAAATAACATATATAATTAATGCTTTGATATTTTGCAGAGGATAATATAAAGCATCAGTTAATATTTCAATTATTTCCATTTTTTTCACCTAAATTTTAATGAAAACTCAATAAAGGAGCTTTAATTCTATTTATATCCATAATATTATTTAAAACTTAAACTATTTATTTTAAAATAAATATAATACAATACACAGAACAAAATTGGAGAAAAACTAATGGGCAAAACTAGGATAGAATGGATTGATTTGGTTCGTGCGATAGCAATATTGACAGTTTTATATATTCACGCAACAGATGGCATTTACATCATATCATCCGATGCTACAATGCATTTTACGCTATTTTCAAGACTGTTTAATTTCGCATCACTTTTCATCGGACGTATTGGGGTTCCATTTTTTTTAATGATAACAGGTTACCTTTTACTTGATAGAAGTTATGATGATGAGCGCGTTCGTAATTTCTGGACCCATAACTGTAAGAACTTGATAATCATCACCATAATATGGAGCGTATTCTATGCAATCAGTTTGCAATTTGTTACAGTTGGAAGCGGCCAAGTAAACTTTGGAGAAGCAGGAAACCTATTCTTTAGCCACATGTGGTATATGCCAATGATTATAGGAATGTATCTTTCACTTCCTTTTGTTTCAGATGCACTCAAACACTTTGATGCAAAAACTATTTGGCATGCAGTAGTCCTATTCTCACTTCTAGCATTCATACTTCCGTTCGTTACCACAGTATTGGCAATGAACAGCATTGAAAATGTCAATATCCAATATTGTCTTGGATTCAGTGGCGGAGTCTACGGAATATACATGATTTTGGGTTACCTTGTTAAAAAAGAATTCTTCAAAAAAATTGGAAGCATCAAGCTATGGTTGATTGCCATAATATCCTTTGCCGTCTGCGTTCTATTCGAATACTACGCATTCAGCATAAATTATAATTTTATGTTATGGTATGATTTCCCATTCGTTTTAACAGGATCATTTGCATTATTCGAATTATGTTCCCGAGTTAAACGTGTTAGAGGATTCAAAATTATTACAGTACTCTCAAAATATTCCTTTGCAGTATTTTTAATACACAACCTATTCAGACTGCCTTTACTTCCTGTCGTTGTCAAGTTACCATTTACAGAACCGGTAAAAGCTTTGATTCTTTGGGTTTTATTGATATTCTTCAGCTATATTGCTGCGGCAATAATCTACAGAATCCCAAAAGTCGGAAAATACGTATTATATATGAGATAGTTTAATTAATTATCTCTTTTTCTATTTCTTTAAATGCTTTTCTAGCTTCGGGCATGGGAAACATCGGATAGACATGGAACAATCCCTCTGCCTCAATGAATCTTACATTGACATCCTCATCTTTAAGTTTGCTGACATATTTTTTGATGTCTTTATAAAATATTTCATTAGTGCCGGCAAAAATCAGGACATCAGCCAAACCGGAATTATCCCCATAAAGAGGACTGACACGATAATCCCTGACATCAATTTCCCCTGCCCAGGATTTTCCTATTCTTCTAAGTCCCACTTCACCCAGCATTGGGTCAGATTCATCATCATAAGGAAAACCGCTCATTGAAACATCAACCCATGGTGAAAATACAATTATATGATCAGGCTGAGGCAAGTCAATAGTTTTTAAATACTGCGCAAACGATAAAACAAAACCCCCACCTGCAGAATCCCCCATCAATGTCAGATTATCCTTATCAACTAGTGGTTTATACAAGTCAGTGACAATGTCGAATGTCTCATCTGCAGTATGATTTGGGGCAAGCGGATAAACCGGTGCAAGCACCCTTGCATTCAGTTTTCGTGCAAGCTTTCGACAGTAGAAGAGATGCTGGTAATTTATTTCATTTACATAAGCTCCGCCATGTATGAACAGAATTGTCTTATCTGCATTTTCATCCCCAAAGGCAAAGACCTGTGTTTGATTGATAGTGATAGTTTTGAAAATGCCTTCTGGAACCTTTTGAGGTTTTCTTGATTGAACAGCTAAAAAATCATCCGCCTTGTCCTGTGAACACATATAGTCGTTTTTAAGAAGCCTCAAAATACCCTCTTCTATTCTTGCAATAAATGATTTTTTATTCGGCATTAATAAAATATTTAAAAGTCTATAAATTTAAATATTTTGAAAAACATTTTACCATCGAAAGAAGTGGATATCTGGCAGCACATGAAATTTTTCACATTTACTACAAAATATTCAACGGCAGATTGCCGATAACATTGCCTCTTTTTGAAATTTCCACAGTATCTTCCAGACGTACTCCGAATTCACCTTCCAGATAAATTCCAGGCTCCACGGTTATTACCATGCCCTTTTCAATTACTGTCTCATCACGCAGTGAAAATCCTGGAGTTTCATGAATATCCAAACCTAAACTATGTCCTGTCGAGTGGATAAACTTATCCCCATATCCATAACCTTCAATAATGTCTCGTGCAACCTTATCGATTTCACAACATTTAATGCCTGGTCTGATTGCCTTGATAGCCTTGTCATGTGCCTCGGCAACAATATCCCAAATTTCCTGCTGACGTTCACTGTAAACAACGGTACGAGTATTGTCAGAACAGTATCCCTGATAAATAGCTCCCCAATCAATCAAAACCGGCTGCTGCAATACCTTATCCTGAGGAATTGCATGAGGAAGTGATGATTCAGCTCCTGTAGCCACAATCGTATCAAATGACTCCTTGGATGCTCCGTTTTCAATCATTGCCCTGACCAAATCAAAGGCAACTTCCTTTTCGGTATTTTTATTGTTTAGAATATCCAATTGCAAAAATGATTTTTGGGCAATTTCAGTAGCTTCAGCAATCTTTTCGATTTCATCTGGAGTCTTAATCATTCTTTGCTTGTCAATATATGTTTTAGAGTCAATTTCAAAATCATCCCTGAACCTAGCATATGTGCTGAAAGGCAATGTCGGCTCAATTGCAAGGCGTTTAATGCCTTCCTTTTTCAGCTCGCCAATCATTGATTCGAATGAATCATGCTCCCTGACCTCAATTGAAGAATCACGACTGGCCAGTTCCATATCCATTCCGGAAGCGTAGATTATGGGATTTTCCTTAATGATACAGAAAGCAAAGCTTGTTGGCTTATAACCTGAAATATACTCGACATTTGTGAATTTGGTTAACAGATAAGCTTGAAAATCATCCTTTTTTAAATCATTTAAAATATTAGTTATATGCAAGTCCATAATTAATATTAGAAAAAACTTTATATATAAAACTAGATATTTTAACATTATGATTAAATTTACAGGAAGCGAAGTAAGAGATTTACTAATTGCATTTTTCGTTATTTCACTTTGTTTTGCAATTGCAAATGGAGGAAGAGACACAAATGCAATCCTCCAAATGTTACCGATTGTAATGGTTGGTGTAGGTACAGGTTTCATTTTACACGAGCTTGGACACAAATTCGTGTCAATGAAATACGGTTACTGGGCGGAATTTAAGCTATGGCCTCAGGGACTGATTTTTGCACTAGTGACATCATTTTTCGGATTTGTATTTGCAGCACCAGGTGCGGTTTACACCTATGCAAATTACATGACAGATGAAATCAACGGCAAGATTTCAATTGCAGGCCCTATAGTCAATATAGCCCTTGCACTAATATTTTTGGCAATTGCAACTGCAGTTTATACATCTGCATTCAACTCAGAGACTTCATTTTGGATATTTATAATAAGTTCTGCTGCTTATTCAGTCAACAGCTTTTTAGCTGTCTTTAATTTACTTCCAATTGGAAACCTTGATGGGTCAAAGGTGTTGAGTTGGAATATCGGAATTTGGATTGTTACAATAGCGATTGCAGGAATTTTAACTGCAGGATCAATGACAATAGGTGTTGAAAATATCGTAAGAATGATATTGGGAATTTAAAATGACAGATGAGTTAACATACTTCAAGGGAACACATAGAGTTATTTCACCCGAAAAAACGATTGAAATAAATGAAGACAAACTGAAAGTCGCAGGCGTAACCCGTATTGCAGACATTACCGATTTGGACAGGATTGGCCTTCCAATTTATACTGCAATCAGGCCGACTGCAGAAGACGGAGCAATAAGCATCTATGGAGGCAAGGGAATTACAAAAGACCATGCCCGAGCTTCTGCAATGATGGAGGCTTTTGAGAGATATTCTGCTGAAAAGCAAGACACTGACGAAAGCATCATTGCAACAGTTGATGAGATTGATTCAAATTACATCAATCCCAAAACCCTGAATCTGCCAAAAGACTTTAAGAAGGAAAATTTAAATTCAATGAAATTGGAATGGAGCTCTGCAAAGGACATAATTTCAGATAAAGAATATTATGTTCCAACCAATGCTATTTTTCACCCATATAAATACCCAGTATCCCTGTTCAAGTCAAACACCAATGGCCTTGCTTCTGGAAATATCCTTGAAGAGGCAGTGCTACACGGAATATTCGAAGTGATTGAACGGGACGCATGGAGCATATTTGAGCTGACCCATAAAAACTATGCCCAGATTGACACCGACAGCATTGAAAGCGATATTGTTAATGACACCCTTGAGAAATTCGAATCAAATGGCATTAAAATCAAACTCATGGACTTTACAGCAGACATCAATATCCCCACAATTGCAGCTTCAGCAGATGACACAGTTACAAAAGACGCCGGACTTTTGACATTGGGTATGGGAACCCATCTGGATCCGGAAGTTGCAATATTAAGGGCACTGACCGAAGTGGCACAAAGTAGAGCGACACAAATTAACGGTGCCCGTGAAGATACCGTCAGAGCAGATTTTGCTCGTGAAGCAGGCTATGAGCGTATGAAACGTATAAACAAATACTACTTTAAAGAGGAAGATGAAAAAATCGACCTTTCAAGTATTGAGAACAAATCCACAACTTCCATTAACCGAGACTTGGACATCGTTAAGGAAGAATTGATGGCCAATGATATTGATAAGATATTGTATTATGATTTGACACGTCCTGAAGTGGACGTTAGTGTTGTAAGAGTCATTATACCTGAAATGGAACTTTATGCTCTTGACCCTTCAAGAGCAGGCTACCGATTTTTAAAAGTAAGATAAAATGATAAAGATTATTGTTTACACAGGTCTATCCCTTCCATTTGATGAAGCAAGGGAAATTCTTGATTCCACTGACAACATCAAAGTAATCTACAAAAGACCTATTCAAAGAGGGGATTTGAGTCATGCCATTAAAGAAAACCCCGACATCATTGCAATCATTGATGGAGTATTTCACCAAAACTCCGCCGTGGGGCATAAGGAAATACTTAATGTAATGAATAAGGGCATTGCGGTTTATGGCGCCTCAAGCATGGGTGCCTTAAGGGCATCAGAACTTGATTCCTTGGGCATGATTGGAATAGGATATGTTTACAACCAATATACTACAGGCAAGGTTGATTCCGATGACGATGTTGCAGTAATGCTTGACGGCGATACTCTGGAAGCACTATCAGAACCTTTAATCAATATGGACTATGTTTTTTCAAATGCCCTTCGTGAAAATATCATAGACGAATCTGAAAAAGAGGAATTGATAAAAATAACCAAGGACACCTATTATCCTCAAAGAAACTATGCTCAAACATTAAGAAAATCCTCGCTAAGCGATGATAAAAAAGGAAAACTCATTGATTTTATTCGACAATCCCCAGACATTAAAAAGGAAGATGCAAAAGAGTTGCTCATAACTATTAAAAACGAAATTGACAAATCTTAGGAAACCCATATATACTTGACAAAAATTTATGCATTGATTATAATTAACCACTCACCAAAATAAAATAAACTTCAATTAAAATAATAGTTTATCCAAAAATACCTTTTAAATTAATCGTTGAACAAATATAATCAAACAAAAAATAAGGAGATAAAATGAAAGTTTAATTTTCTTTCATTTCCAAATATCTTTTTAAGACAATGTCGGGAGTTTCAATATTGTGATCAAAACCGGCTGTAAACTCCTGAGGTTCAAAATCACTTCCAATCTTCTTAAGTCCCTTTAAAGAAACAGTGCCTCCTTCAATTTTAAACCCTACATCATCCGCTACAACGGAACTTAAAGTAATTTCAATTTCAGAGGCCTCATCCAGAACCTGATTTGCCCTGACATCATATTTTATATTTAAAGTCTTATGAGGCATTATTTCATTAATTGTCCTTTTGATGACTGAATCAAAGAGCTCCAAAAACTTAGTGGCAGGAGGCATATTATTAGCCCACCAATAAGTAATTACAGAGTTTAAGACAATTTCATGTTCGGAAAAATCATCATATAATCGTGCACGAACACTGACAGTACTGTCATCAACCTTGAGTACCAATACTGGACTAACAGCCATTATATCCCAATTATTCCACTAATGCCTTAATTAAGTCACTTGCTCTTACAAGACCAACTAAATCGCCTTCAACACCGATAACAGGGATTTGTTCAATGTTTAAGGTTTTCATTTTTTTAGCACAGTCTGAAACTTTAGTTTTGGAATTGGCTACTTCAACATTGCCGATAGCAACATCGCCAACAACCTTGTCGGTGAATTTTAAACTGTTTTTCTCTATGTATAATACTGAAGTACTATCCCAAGACCATTTGTCTCCTTCGGTTCCAACAGTGGAACTGTGTTCACTTCTCTCTGAGATGATTTCAATTTCAGAAATGAAATCGGTTTCAGTTAAAATGCCTGATAATTTTGCATCGTCATCAAGTGCTAAAACAGATTTTAAACCGAATTGATTCATGGTTTCGAATGCAACGTTTAATGGAGCTTTTTCCCATGTGGTTGGAACGGTGGTAATCATATAATCTTCAACTGCATCATTAACTTCAATTTTGGTTAAAGCTTTTGATACTAAATCAAATGAAGTGATAATTCCTACCAATTCACCGTCATCGTTTACGACAGGAACTCTTCTAACATTATTTTCCATCATTACACGAGCAGCATCCACTACATCATCACCCGGATGAACAGTGATTAAATCTCTACTCATCAACATTGCAATTTGTTCTTCATCAGGATTATTAATTAAATCGGAACGAGTCACTAGTCCTACTAAAATGTCAGTATCTTCTTTTACTACTGGAAGTACTGCTTTGTTTTCTTTTCTCATTAAGTCTAAAACTTTTTCACGATTTCCTGGAACGGAAACACTAACAACATTTTTAGACATGGTTCTTTTAACTAACATAAAAACACCTTCAATAAATATAATAATAAAATGGCAATTAACTAATGAACAACCAGTACCGCACATTTGGCTGAGTTAACAACCTTATCTGCTACACTACCCATAATAAATCTATCAAAACCAGATTTACCAGAACTACCCATTACAATTAAGTCAACGGCTTCTTCCTCAGCAACCTCCAGAATAACTCTAGCAGGTGAGCCTTCTCTAATTACATGGGAAATCTCCAAATCATCTTCATTCAATTCATCAAATTCCTTTAGATTTTCTTCTGATCTTTCTTTTAAAATCTGATTCAACTGGTATATTTCATCGTCTAATGGAAGTCCGTTAACAAAACTATTTTCTGTGACACTCACAGCAATCAATTTAGCCCCACTCATTTTTGATAAGAACAAAGCATGCTTTTGAGCTTTTTTAGCAAATTCTGATCCATCAGTAGGAACCAATATTTTTTTATACATCATTAACATCTCCCATAATATACAGATTTATATCCATGATATTATATGCTAAATATTTTGTTGATAGTATATAATATATTTTTCGTTTCTACTCGATTACATATATTAATGTAAGGATTTTTAGAAAAAGATTTCAAAACATTAAATTCCGCAAAATTATCCTCCAAAATCACGGATTTTTTAACAATATTGTTGATTTTAAATCCGCAGATATTGGTTGTTGCCATCTTAACCAAATCTTTTGGATTAATATAGCTCTTATAATAAACAGACATTATTTTTAAGGTAAATTCCAACTCCCTAAACATGTTTGGTGAATTAAGCATTACATTATCTGTTCCAAGCAATGGCTTGATGCCTAAGTCGAGCATTTTGTTTAAGGGAACGACACCAACGTTTAATGTTGCATTTGCTCTAGGACAAACAACAACATTCTGATTAGAATTGGTTACCAACTCCAAATCATTGGATTTAGGATTTGTTAGATGAACCAATTGGTCAAAATTAGTTTCAACACCTTTTCCAATTTCTGTTACTTTATCATTATTTAAAGACTCAATCTGATTAGATTCCGATTCCGCCACATGAATTGAGGATATCTTACCCTGGCGGCTACATTCTTCGGTTATCATTTTTGCAACATCTGAAGTTATCTCTCCAAAACCGCTTGGCGCGATTCCGTCAGCCACCTTTAAGATTTTTCGAATCGCACTTTTGACTTTACTCAAATCAGGATCATCACCATAAAAACTGTCATCACGGCCCAAAATTATTGGCCGGATTGGAATATCTCTAGAAGCCTCATTTAAAAGTTTAATTCCTTTTATTCCTCCTTCCCTATAGTCTATGAAGTGAGTTGTTCCGGAATTGACCATATCCCACATTGATTGTTTCATGGCTTCAATCAACTCATCATCCGAAGCATTAGCTAGAGCCTTATGCTTTACGCCTTCAGGCGGTTTGACCATTTCACTTAATGTAAGTGAATAGCCCTCATCTTTAATTATAGAGTCCCCAATATGAACATGGCCATCTATAAATGAAGGACATACAATAGCACCGCCAACATCGATGATTTTACCTTCTCGGGCATCTTTTTTGATTTCAATGATTTTGCCTTCATCAACGACGATATTTTCTCTTGATGGGACCAAATCCTGGCCTTTTAGGATAATTCCATTTGATATAGTAAACATTAATGTAAAATCTAATTTTTTTTATTAAAATAATTTTGTATTCATTAAATTTATTTAATCGAAAAACCATAATATTAGTTAATAATCGTGAAAGAAAAATTTACGATAATCATTTTCTTTTTAAACCATCAAGGTGATTCCTATTAACTCTCAAGAAATAAGATACTTCTACAGGAATATTGTAAAAACTGGCGACGTATACAGAGTTAAATATAACAATGAAGATTATGGAGAATTTAGAAAATTATCCGATGCATTATATGAAAGGGATGCACTATTTTTTTGTAATTTCGATTACGATTTGCTTGTAGAATGTGACCTTGAGAACAAGTATGAAAACATGGAACTTCCCCCATTTCCAGAAAAGCGACCTAAAGGCAGAATCAAGGGAACCAAATTCAATAAAAAAGAAAGGGAAGGAGAAATCCTGTTCAATCATAAAATTCGCAAATTCTATATTCAAAAAGGAGATGACATTATAGGCCATTATGATACAATGACCGAAGCATTTTACTATAAAAAACTCCTGATGGACAACAATTGGGATAAAAATGTTTTAAGAACAAATATCACCCAAAAAATTGAAATCAACAAAGTCATCGATCCGTCTGTCAATTATAAAGTTCAATTAAACTACTGTCCTAAATGTAAAAATAAGCTAAAAGCCGAGGATGAGGAATGTCCTTCCTGCGGTATTAACATTAAAGATTACCTGTATAATAATTAAAAAAAGGATAGAGAATAATTATTCCCCATCAACATAGTCATTTAAAGATTTTACATTGATTTTATTATTCTGAACCGCTTCTATAGCATTAAGTGCAGCTCTTGCTCCGGCCAATGTGGTTACATAAGGTATGCCAAGTTCAATGGCCAGACGTCTGATAATATATCCGTCACGAGCGGACTGCTTACCTTCAGAAGTGTTAATAATCAAATCAATTTCCTTATTTAGGATAGCATCCCTGATATTTGGGGACCCTTGAGAAACCTTCAGGACGGTTTCAACATCAGCAAGACCTGTTGATTCACCAGTTCCCTGAGTGGCCACTATTTTAAATCCTAAATTAGCTGCCTTTTCTGCAATTGGTCTGATTTTTTTCTTATCTGTTTCCTTAACACTTATGAATATTTTACCTTCTTTAGGCAATTCCATTCCTGCAGAAAGCTGTGATTTGTAGAACGCCATTCCAAAGCTTTCATCTATACCTATACTTTCCCCTGTTGATTTCATTTCAGGTCCGAGCACTGTATCTGATTCCGGCAATTTAAGGAATGGGAATACGGATTCTTTTACTGCAACATGGTCGATTTTAATTTCTTTTACCAAACCAAAGTCTTTTAATTTAGCACCTTCCATAATCCAGGTTGCAACTTTAGCAAGAGGCACCCCAATAGCTTTACTTACGAATGGAACGGTCCTACTTGCACGAGGGTTTGCTTCAATAATGTAAACCATTTCCTCATCAAGTTTAACTGCATACTGAATATTCATCAATCCTTTAACATCCAATTCCAAAGCAAGTTTTGTTGAATGTTCACGGATTGTGTCAAGAATATGCTCAGGAATTGTCTGAGGAGGTATTACGCATGCTGAATCTCCTGAGTGAACACCGGCTTCCTCGATGTGTTCCATGATTCCTGCAATGAATACGTCTTCGCCATCACATAAGATATCCACATCCAATTCAATTGCATCTTCAAGGAACTTGTCAACCAAAATCGGATGGTCCGGTGAAACCTTTACGGCTTCCTGCATATACTCTTCAAGTTCATTTGTATCATAAACTATTTCCATAGCCCTTCCGCCAATAACGTATGACGGACGTACAAGCACTGGGAATGTGATTTTTTCAGCGATTTCCTTTGCCTCTTCGAATGAATTAGCTGTTCCGTAAGGCGCCTGATGGATATGCAGTTTTTCCAGAAGTTCTGCGAATAATTCTCTGTCTTCTACCCTATCAATACTTTCATACGGAGTTCCGAGAATCTTGACACCTGCATTTGCAAGCGGCACAGCAAGGTTAATGGAAGTCTGTCCACCGAACTGTACAATTACTCCGTCTGGTTTTTCCTGTTCAATTACGCCCATCACATCTTCAAAAGTTAATGGTTCGAAGAACAGTTTGTCTGAAATGTCATAATCGGTACTTACAGTTTCAGGATTGTTGTTGATCAATATTGTTTCGATTCCATCTTCTTTTAAAGCAAGAGATGAATGTACACAACAGTAATCAAATTCGATACCCTGACCTATTCTTATAGGTCCTGCACCCAGAATAACTACCTTTTTCTTGGATGTTGAAACAAGTTCATTTCCTTTATCATAACTGCTGTAGTAATAAGGAGTCTTAGCTTCAAATTCAGCAGCACAGGTATCTACCATCTTATAAGACTGGGCAATATTGTATCTTTTAAGCAAGTTTCTGATATACTCTTCAGTCTGACCGGATAATTCGGCCAAACGCTTATTTGAACAACCCATTTGTTTTGCTTTTCTTAAATATTCTTCGTCATCCAATTTTTCAGCGGTAACCTCGTTTTCGAAGTTTACGATGTTTCTGATTTTGTATAAGAAGAAATTGTCAATCTTGGTCAATTCACGGATTTTATCAATGTCCATTCCGTCTTTGATTGCGGAATAGATTTGGAAATAAATCAAATCAGTCGGATTTGCAAGATCCTCTTCAGTGTATTCGACATATTCAAATCCGTCAAAGCCCATATCAAGTGATCTTAATGCTTTCTGGAATGCTTCCTCAAAGGTTCTTCCAATAGCCATCACTTCTCCGGTCGCTTTCATTTGAACACCGACTTCACGGCTAATTCCTTTGAATTTGTCAAATGGCCATCTTGGGATTTTAATAACCACATAATCAATGGCAGGTTCAAAAGAAGCTGGAGTCTCTTTGGTAATGTCATTTTTGATTTCATCCAAAGTTAGTCCCAATGCCACTTTTGATGAGATTTTAGCAATAGGATAACCGGTCGCTTTTGATGCGAGCGCACTACTTCTTGATACACGAGGGTTTAACTCAATTACCTTATATTCATCGGTTTCAGGGTTTAGTGCAAACTGAATGTTACATCCTCCGCGAATTCCTAAAGCTCTGATAATCTTGATAGATGCATCACGCATCCTTTGTATGGTTTCATCACATAAACATTGAATCGGAGCAACTACTACACTGTCTCCGGTGTGGATACCCATAGGATCAATGTTTTCCATTGTACAGACAATGATACAGGTATCTTCCTTGTCTCTCATTACTTCAAACTCTATTTCTTTCCATCCGAGAACTGATTCGTCAATGAGAACCTGGTTGATGAAACTCATATCCAATCCATGAGTTGCAATTTCAATTAGCTCCTCCTCATTGTGGGCAATTCCCCCACCGGTTCCTCCTAATGTGAAAGCCGGCCTTACGATGACAGGATAACCAATTTCTTCAACGGCCTTAAGTGCTTCATCCACACTTTCTACAGCCTGACATTTTGGAATTTCCTCACCTATCTCTTCCATAAGGTTTGCAAACAAATCACGGTCTTCCACATCCTTAATTGTCTGAACGTCAGAACCGATAACTTTGATTCCTTCGAGTAATCCTAAATCTCCAAGACCTGTTGCAATGTTTAATCCTGTTTGTCCACCCATGGTCGGTAAAATAGCATCAATTTCTTCTTCTTTTATGATTTTTGCAACAACTTCCGGAGTTAATGGTTCAGTATAAACAGTATCTGCCATTCCAAGGTCGGTTTGAATGGTAGCAGGATTACTGTTAACGAGTACTGTTTCAATACCCTCTTCTCTTAGTGATTTACATGCTTGTGAACCGGAATAATCGAACTCTGCAGCCTGTCCAATTTGAATAGGTCCGGAACCAATAATTAATACTTTTTTAATATCTTTATCAACTGGCATATGTAATCCCCTTTAAATTTAATAATCATCCATCATTTGGTTAAATTCATCGAAAATATGTGTTGTATCATTTGGACCCGGTCCCGCTTCGGGATGGTACTGTATACAATGCAATGGCAATTCTTTATGTGAAATACCCTCTGGAGTTCCATCATTTAAGTTTATTTGAGTCAATACCAAATCTGTTTCCTTTAAGGATTCCTTGTCAATAGTGAAACCATGATTTTGTGAAGTGATGAATACTTTTCCGGATTCCAAATCCTTAACCGGCTGGTTTTCACCACGGTGACCGAATTTCATTTTGTATGACCTTGCACCGAATGACTTTGCAATCAGCTGCTGACCCATACATATTCCAAATATCGGCAATCTATTTGACAGTTTTTTCATTGTCTCGATAGTTTCAAATACCCTATCAGGGTTTCCAGGTCCGGAAGTAATCATCAATCCGGATGGTGAATAATCCAGAACTGTTTTATAATCGGTATCATACGGGAATAAGACAATTCCAATATCCCTTTCTAAAAATGAGTTGATGATATTCTTTTTAACACCACAATCAATCAAAGCGACTTTTTTATCTGCATCTTCATTGAACTGTTTGATTTCCTTTGTGGACACAAGAGGCACAACATCCACATCTTCAATGCTAGGCTGTGACTTTGCCATGTCCAGAAGTTTGTCATCATCAATATCTTCAGTTGTGATTGCCGCTTTAAGAGAACCTCTCTCCCTAATCTTCAATGTCAAGTCACGAGTGTCGATTCCACTTATTCCAGGAGTTTTAAATTCCTTTAAAAATTCATCCAAAGTCTTTTGAGGTCCGTAGTATGAAAGTTCACGGCAAACCTCACGACAAACAAATCCTTCAACCTGAATTTTATCAGATTGATACCACTTCTCACTTACCCCATGATTTCCCTCTAAAGGATAAGTGGACATTAATATTTCCCCTTTAAAAGACGGATCAGTTAAAGATTCAGTGTATCCTCCCATACCGGTAGAAAAAACAAGTTCTCCCAATTTGGTGGTTTCATGACCGAATGCTTCACCTTTTAAAATAGTACCATCTTCCAAAGCCAATTTAGCTATTTTTACCATTAAATCACCATTTCAAAAAATATAATTCTATATCTTTAATATATTATATTTTACAATATTATTAAACTTTGTTTTTTTAGATTATTTTGAAAAATTAATGTAAAAATTAAAAAATGTTAAACCCACTCCCAGCATGAAAATATTTAATTGAATCAAAAGACATACTTGATTACAGAAATTACCGAGACCAGGACTATGGACCGTGAATCTGAAAAGTTAATTAAAAATCAATTGAAAAACTCCCAGGATTTTAAGAAATTCAAAAAAATGATTGGGGAGACCAAAGCCTATGACATCCCAAAAACATTGACCGGAGAGTTGAGGCCATACCAAAAGATAGGTTATTCATGGCTTGTTTCAAATATCAAATATAATTTTGGATGCATATTGGCTGACGATATGGGTCTTGGTAAAACCATTCAGGTTTTAAGTGCAATACTCCATTTTAAGGAAATGAATCCCCTTGACAGCGAGCCTTCACTAATAATCGTTCCACCTACCCTAATATCGAACTGGGAAAATGAAATCAAGAAGTTCACACCTAAACTCACCTATTACATTTATCACGGATCCAACAGGACATTTCCACTTGAAGAGTACGACATCATATTAACATCCTATGGAGTAATCAGGCTTGATTTGGATATGTTTTCAGACAAAAAATGGTTCATATGCGTTATTGATGAGGCCCAAAACATCAAAAATCCAAATACACAACAGACAAAGGCAATAAAAAATGTCCCTGCAGCAAATAAAATTGCCCTGACCGGAACGCCGATTGAAAACAAGCTAACCGACTACTGGTCAATATTTGATTTCGTAAACAAGGGATACCTCTCAACGCTTGACAACTTTAAGGCAAACTATGTCATGAGAATCGAGAGGCTTGAAGAAACCTCCACACTGGAAAAATTCAAAACTATAACCAAACCATTTGTTTTAAGACGTCTGAAAACCGACGACAACATCAAGGACGAGCTTCCGGATAAAATCGTTAATGACATCTACTGCAACCTAACGAACAAACAGATAAAACTATACAATGCAATAATGGACGGAATATTTGAAGATCTGGAAGGAAAAACCGGCATAGAAAGAAGAGGAGTTATCTTAAACATAATAACCGGTTTGAAGCAGGCCTGCAATCATCCGGCACAATATCTGCGTTCGGACAATCCAAAAATTTCAGAATCCGGAAAGATGGAACTGCTGATTACGCTTCTTGAAAATATCCTGGATATCGATGAAAAAGTGATAATCTTTACCCAATACGCACAGATGGGTAAAATCATACAAAAGCTAGTCTCCAAAAAGTTAAAAACAGACGTTTTATTCCTGCACGGTTCCCTTACACAGCAAAAAAGAAATGAAGTAATCGACAATTTTCAGGAAAATGAGGATTATAAGATTCTTGTTGCGACACTTAAAACAGGAGGCGTGGGATTGAACCTGACTGCCGCTCAAAATGTCATTCACTATGACTTATGGTGGAATCCTGCCATAGAAAACCAGGCGACTGACCGTGTGCATCGTATTGGTCAAAAAAGTGATGTCATGGTATACCGATTCATCACCAAAGGAACACTTGAAGAAGTAATAGACGAAATGAGCAAGAGCAAACTTGACCTGGCTGAAAAGGCAATAAGCAGTGATGAAACATTCCTCACTGAAATGAGCAATGAGGAATTAAAGGAAAAATTATCATTGAGATTGGTCAATTCTTAAGCTGAAATTCAGGCTTCTTGAGGAATGTGTCAATGCACCGATTGATATGATGTCCACGCCCAAATCAGCATAATCAAGAATATTGTCTTCAGTTATGCCGCCTGAAACTTCAATCAATGAATTTTGGCGAATGCCTAATTTTTCAAGCTCATCAATGACCTCTTTAACATCAGTTGGCCCCATATTGTCAAGCATCACAATATCCGCACCATTTTTTACGCATTCAACCGCATCAGACAATGTTTCAACTTCAATCTCTATTTTTTTGGAAAAACTTGTGTTTTGTTTTGCCCTTAAAAGAGCTTCAAGAGGTGATTTGCATGTTGCAATATGATTGTCCTTAATAAGAACCATGTCATCCAAACTGAACCTGTGGGTGTCGGCTCCACCAACTTTCAGACCGTATTTGTCAAATTTTCCAATTGCCGGAGATGTCTTGCGTGTTCCTGCCACCCTTACATCAAAGTTACTAACCAATTTGGCATAATGATTGGCAGCGGTTGCAACTCCGCTCATTCTCATAATCAGATTAAGGGCAGTTCTTTCCAAAAGCAGGATTTTTCTTGCTTCACCAACAAAGGACATTAAAATGTCTCCGGAAGTAATTCTAACTCCATCTTTCATCCAGAACTTGACTTCAACACCGTATTCCTCAAACAAATCACGAACAATATCTATGCCCGCCAGGATACCCTCATCTTTTGAGACTATACATCCATTGACAATTTTTCCCTCTTCAACTACGGCGTTGGATGTAATATCCCCAAATCCTTCGTCTTCAGCCAGCATATACTCAATAATTTTATCCAAAAAATCACCTAAAAATTTAATATAACTATGAATATATATTATCTCAAGAAATATAAAAGTGATTACATTATGGAAATAATATTTTTAGGAACTTCCTCTGCAGTTCATTCAAAAGAAAGAAATCACCCCTCAATTGCAATTAAGGCATTTGGTGAAACAATCTTGTTTGATTGCGGCGAAGCAACTCAAAGACAAATTTTACATAGCAGCGTAAGTCCAATGAAAATATCCAAGATATTCATTACTCATTATCACGGAGATCATATATTGGGCCTTCCAGGATTGTTGCAGTCAATGAGTTTGAACGGAAGAGAATCCAAATTAACAATCTACGGTCCGAAAGGATTGAATAAAATCAAAGATGCAATATATTCATTAGGATATTGTGTAATTGAATATCCGGTGGAATTTATCGAAATAGACTCCGGAATCATTGTTGATAATGAAGAATACTTTATTACAGCTCAAAGAGTTAAGCATAATACACTCTCCCTTGCCTATTCAATTGAAGAGAAGAAAAAACCTAGATTTTTAAGAGAAAAGGCCATTGAATTGGGTGTTCCGGTTGGTCCTGCATTTGGACGATTGCATAATGGCGAAGAGGTTGAAATTGATGGCAAAATCATAAAACCAGAACAAGTCCTTGGAGAGCCTAGAAAAGGAACAAAAATAACATATTCAGGAGACACAAGACCTTGTGAAGAAATGATAATGTTTGCCCGTGATTCCACACTACTTATTCATGAATCAACATTTATTCAAAAAGACAGCATTAATGCAGAAGAATACGGCCATTCGACTTCTGTTGATGCGGCATATACTGCCAGGGATTCAAACAGCAAGGAATTGATTTTGACCCATATAAGCACCAGATACGGTGATGAATATGCAGACATCATGTTAAAAGAAGCCAAAAAAATCTTTGAAAATACGAAATTGGCTTACGATTTAATGGAAATAGAATTATGATTGCTTCAAATTTGCCAAACGTTAATGACGCTACAATGACTTTAATCAGTATCCTGCTGATTATTTTTATTACATCCATAATAACCAGAGTCATTGCAAGACTGTTCAATAAAATGGAAAGATTCAAAAAAGACAAGACCGCAATTTATCTTATTACAGACATCATCAATTATATAATCTATTTTATTGCATTGATGGCCATTCTGCAATATTTTGGAATTAATCTTGCAGGAACCCTATTGAGTTTAGGTATCGTAGGTATTGCAGTGAGTTTTGCGGCCAAAGACATTATTTCAAACCTATTTTCCGGAATAATCCTGATTATCGGCAAAAGTATTAAAGTTGGAGACACGATTGAAATACACGGCAAAAAGGGAATTGTTGAGCGAATTTCACTTAGAACAACAATAGTTGTTGACGACAATGGAGTAAAGAACAATGTTCCAAACTCAACATTGACAAATAATGAGTATCTGCTCTTCAAAACTCCTGAAAAATATCGGGCGGATATCTTAACAGGCCTGCCATTAAATATCGATGTGGAAGAGTTTAGAAAGTACATTATTGAAAGAATGGAAAGTTACCCTGAAATTGCTGAAAGTCCAAAGCCTGATGTTTTTGCAAAGGAAATAACCTTTAAACAATCAAAAGTTAAAGTATCCTTCTGGGTAAAAAGTTTTAATAATAAAGATGAATATAAAATAATAATCACTAACGAGATAAGAAAATTTATAAAAATGGGTGAAAATGATGAACAGTAAACTTCAAGAGGAAATATTGAAATTAAAAGATGAAAAAAATGCAATTATACTTGCACACAATTATCAGCCAAAAGAAGTTCAGGAAATTGCTGATTTTCTTGGAGATTCACTTGAATTATGTATAAAAGCTTCTGAAATTGATGACAAAGATTTAGTTGTATTCTGTGGTGTGGATTTCATGGCAGAAACTGCATTTATTCTAAATCCTGATAAAAAAATTGTCATACCTACCCTTGAGGCAGAATGTCCAATGGCACATATGCTTCCGGAAGAGGAATTGCTAAAGGCCAAAGAGGAACACCCTGACGCGGGGGTTATCCTTTATGTAAACAGTATTGCTGAGGCAAAACAGCACGCAGACACCCTATGTACTTCAGCCAATGCAGTAAAAGTGGCTGAAAGCATACCTCAAGATAAGATATTATTCGGACCGGACAAAAACCTGGGAACCCATGTTGGAGAAAAGATAGACAAGGAAATTATCCCGGTTCCGCGTGACGGTCACTGCTATGTTCACAGACTATTCGCTGTTGAAGATGTTGAACTCAAAAGAGAACAATACCCTAATGCAGAGATAATCTGTCACCCAGAATGTAAACTTGAAGTTCAAAAAGCATGTGACGAGGTAATGTCAACTGGAGGAATGTTAAGGCATATTGCTAAAAGCGATAAAGAGGAATTCGTTATCGGAACTGAAATTGACATGATTACAAGAATCAATTCCGAAGTTTCAGGCAAAAAACTCTATCCATTGCTTGAAGGGGCAATCTGTGAAACAATGAAATTGCATACACTTGAAAAGATAAGGGACGCTCTCGTAAATGAAGCTCCTGAAGTCACATTGCCAAAAGAAGTTGCAGATAAATCTAGAAAAGCTGTAGAACACATGTTAAGTGTTTCAAAATAGTTTTTTTAGAATTATTTTCTTATTTTTTAAATTGACTCATGAATTCGTTTAAATCATCCATAAAATAAGAAAAATCATCATCATCAGCATTTTTTCTTACAAAATCATATAAAATTACTTTTGAATTTTTAATCATGTCTTTTAAAGGGAGACTATCAAATTCAGGAGAATAATAAATATCACATTTTGAGGATATAATCAATACTTTTGCCTTAATATTTTCCAGTTTATCCTCAATATTATAATTAAGGATTGAATCATTTATGAACTTGAAATCGTAGAGATCCATAAACAGCCCATCATCTATGAAATCATCCATCAAAACATCAATCTCATCATTAGACATTTCCTGAAAAATCCTTTTTGAAAAATAGGTCGAATACAAAAGGCTATTAACCGAAACCATTACTTTAGATAGTGATTCATCATAAGATTCAGTATTTAACTCATCATGGGACCCTACAATAGTGTCCATGCATTTAGCAATGACATATCTATAGCCGCCTGTTTTATAGGAACTAGAATGTATGATTAAAAAATCCATTTCATCAGGATATTCGCAAGCCCATGTATAGGCCTCATAACCTCCGAATCCACGAGCCAAAATTCCATGAACACTTTCAATACCTAATTTTTCTTTTAAAAATTGCCTTTTGAAATTTACAGCATCCTTAATTGAATATGCCGGAAAATTCTGATTTAACCCTGTAATCGAAGGACTGCATGAATCTGGAACACCTAAAGAGGTTATGGATATTAAGAAATATTCATTTTTATCAAAAGAAGATCCCTCTTGGGTAACCTCATAGAGATTATTAAGAGAGGCATAATCCCCACTATAAGAATGGCAATAAACAATAGCATTGACAATGTTTCCTTCATCATCAAACTTGGGAGTGCCGGTTAAGGAATATTCTACAGAAGCATTTTCAAGTACACGACCATATTCAAATTCAAACCTGTCAATTGTGTACCGACCATATCCCTCATGGATTTCTTCAGTAATCATAATAATTCAACCTTTAATAATTAATTAGACTTAAAGGCATATAAAAGTATTTAAATGAAAAAAAGTCTAAAAGATTACTGAAATTAATTTGAAAATCTTAAAAAATATTCAAAAATCACATGTCTTCCAAAAAGCCTGATAGGAACATATTCATTTCTATCTCTTCACGGGCAATAAAATCATCAATTCTGATTTTTGCAACATCGCTTTGAAAGGGATAGAGCTTTTCATCAAAATACATTGTCAATATCAGATTGTCACCATCGATAGCAATCTCTTCATCAAGATGATTGTTCAGATAACTTAATTGCCCAAATGACAATCCAGAAACCATGTATTCGATGAATTTCTTGCCATCTTTTTCACCATAATCCACAATATTAACTATCACCAAATTCCTCCATGAATTCTTTTAATTCATCGGAAATTGTTTCAAGTTCGTTGAAACACAAATGTCCAAGTTCAGAATCCATAATTAACAGTTTGGAATTTTCAATCATTTCAGACATTGGAATTCCATCCAATTCCGGGGGAAAATGTGGGTCTTGCTTGCATGAGATGATTAAAACTTTGGCGGTGATTTTATCCAAATTTCCTTCAACATTAAAGTTCATGCATGACTCATTGCAATATTTCAAATCGTAGATATCCGTTTCAAGCATTTCATTGCCGAATGTTTCAAAATCCGCAGACAACTCTTCATTGGTCATTGCCCTTAAAGCTTCTTTAGAAAGACCAAAGTTAAATTCAGCCAGACAGGCAAGTCTTAAAGTCCTTACCAACGAATAAGTCATTTCGCCCTTAGCATAATCAGGATCGGAAGTTATGATTTCATCAACAAATTTTGAGAGAATATAATCATGTCCTGCCACCTTGTAACTGCTTACGCCACAGATGACGAAATCCTGAAAATCAGGGTATTCAATAGCTTGTGTTAGGCCAACAAAACCACCCATTGAGTTACCAATCAACCCTAAAACGTGTTTTATTGCGAATTTTTCTGATAGAAATTGTTTTTGAAAATTAACCACATCAACAAGACTATATTTTGGGAATTTATTTTTTAAATCAGTGCTTGATGGAGAACAGCTTCCAGGTGAGCCTAAAGCTGACATGCATATGAAAAAATACTTATCCGCATCAAAAGCATCTCCACTTTCAGTCAGAGGCAAAATCTTGTTGATTCCGGAGAAGTCTCCTAAAGAGCCTGAACAATAAATAATCGCATTATCGATATCTCCATTATCATCATATTTTGGAGTTCCGAAGGTCATATATTCAATCTTGGGATTGTCAATTACTTTTCCATTTTCAAATTCAAAGGACTGTAGTGTAAAATACTCTTTCTTATCTTCAAAATATTCTTCATCGTAAATTAAAATTCCCCCAACATATTATACTAATTGATTTTAAAAACAAAATATTTAAATTAAACTAACTAATGTTATTGTGATGAAATATAAAATTTTAGAAAAACCAAATTGCGAAGATGCATATGACCTCGTTCATGACGCCTTAAGAAAAAAGGCCACAATACTTATTTTTGCATGCTGTAAAGTAAACTACGAGGGAAGGGCAATCAGTGAACTGAACTGGGGAGAACGTATAATCATGATTAAACCGGACGGAGCATTTTTAATCCATCAGGAAAAGAAAGTTGAACCAGTGAATTGGCAACCTCCAAAATCAAAAACAAAAGCATATATCAAAAATGACAATCTGTTCCTTGAAAGCCACAGAAGGACTCCAAAAGAATTATTGACCGTGGAAATAAAAAAGATTCAGTTTATCAATTATGCAAACATTGAAGACTTTGAAGAGCTTGAACAGGCAGGATATGAAAAGGACATGAGTGACATGATAATGGAAAAGCCACATATGATTGAAGAAGGCTTTACCCCCACCACACGTGAATACAGTGTCGAACACGGTTTTATTGACATTCTGGGAAAAGACAGCGACAATAATTTAATGGTATTGGAGCTGAAAGCTCGAAAAGCCGGAGTGACTGCCGTTAAACAGCTTAGAAGATACTTGCAGGATTTGGAAAATACGGAAAATGACTATTTAAAGGAATGCAAGGCTGAAAAGAAAAAAATCAGAGGATTGCTTGTTGCTCCATCAATCATGGATGACGCTTTAGAGATGGTTGAAGAGGAAGGCATTGAATTCGTGTCTGTCGAACCGCCTAGAGAGTTGAAAAGAGATAAAAAAGTAACACTGGACTTCTTCTAATCCAGCGCATCTTCAATTCTTTTTAGCTCCTCCTGATAGAATTTTTTAGTAAAATCGTTTGCAGGGATTGAAGTTGTCACATGACAATCCTTTTCCAATTTGTAAATGAGATAATCTTCGCTTTCAAGAGGAATGGTGCCAGAATCATCTAAAACTTCCAAATCCTCTAACTCAGACAATATATTTTGATATTCCTCTTTTTCCAATTCGACCACATCATCCAATTCCATTTCCTGAACATTTGGATTCAATTGCAATGCAATGGCAACGAATCCATTGACTTCTTTATCAGATACTGAAAATTGAGAATTTCTAATTTCATCCATTGAGAACTTAATATGAGTTATAGTATTTTTTGTAACTGGAATCTCACGGGATAAACCAATCTGATTAATTTCATAATGATTTTTCCATTCGCCTATTTTATAAATTGCATAATTAATATCATCAAGATTAATAATTTTGTCTTCCGCCATAATATCACATTCATTAAATATATTTTTATATCATAAATAATAAATGTTAATTTTAATGGAGGTTTAATCTGTGAAAAAATGTCCTGAATGTGGAAATCCTAGTTATGATGGTGCTCCCGTATGTGGAAATTGTGGTTACAAATTTCCTAAATCAAAGGTTGTAGCCCCTAAAAGGGAAGATATTTTCCAACAAGAAGAACCAATAGTTAAAAAAGAAACCAATAATGATGAGGATACTATCAGTATCATCAAAGACAAAAAGCTTGTTATTGGGATTATACTAGCTATAACTTTAATTGTTATTGGTGGAATCGTACTCAGTGGAACAAATAATCACAATGGCAACTCAAAAGTGATTCAGACAAATGATTTGCTTGAGTACAGTTCTGCAGATTTTGCATTTAAATACCCAAACAGTTGGAAAAAGATTAACTTAACTGATGAGGAACATCCTGGAGCAGTATTTTTCCAAAATAAAAATAATGTAACTATTGAATATTATAACATTTCCAATGATGCAGCATCTTTAAAAGAGATAAATCAAGACAGAATAAGTGTTGCTCAAGGAAGTGGCGATTATGTAGAAGTTGTTGAAACAATAACTTTAGACGGTAGAAACGCATCCAACATGATATTAGAAAATGCCGATGGCGATTACACAAGATACGTTTCTATGTTTAGTGATGGAAAACTATACGTCTTTAAAATTACTGGAAGTTCTGAAAACTCACTTTCATCTGAAGATATTGAAAGTGCAATAAATTCTGCAGATATCGCTTAAGTATGATTTATTCATACTTTTTTTCTATTTTTATGTGTTAAAATGACAAAAATAAAACTTGCCCTTTGTCAAATGAATGTTATTGACGATAAACAGACAAATATCAACAAAGCTAGCTCAATGATAGCTAGAAGTGTAGATGAAAATGCTGATTTTATAGTTTTGCCTGAAATGTTTAACTGTCCATATTCCAATGACAAATTCATTGAATATTGCGAAGAGGAACATGCCAGCTACACTTTAGACAATATTTCAAAACTGGCACGAGCCAATGATGTTTATATTTTAGCCGGATCAATTCCCGAAAAGGAAAATGACAAATTATACAATACCAGTTACCTTTTTGACAAAACCGGCGAGATTATAGCAAAACACAGGAAAATGCATCTTTTTGATATTGACGTTAAAGACAAGATTACCTTTAAGGAATCCGATGTGCTGACTGCAGGTGATGAATTTACAGTCGTTGATACTGAATTCGGCAGGATAGGCATCGGAATTTGTTATGACGTGCGTTTTGTTGAGCTTGCAAGAGTAATGGTTGAGGAGGGTGCATTGATACTATTTTATCCGGGAGCATTTAACATGACCACAGGCCCCGCCCACTGGGAGCTGCTATTCCGTTCAAGGGCTCTCGACAATCAGGTTTTCTGTGTTGGCGTTGCACCTGCACTTAACATGGATGCCAGCTATCACAGTTACGGCCATTCAATTGTAACAAATCCCTGGGGAGAAGTCATAACTGAAGCGGATGAAAAAGAAGATTTGATTTTCTGTGAGATTGATTTGGATGAAATAAAAAAAGTAAGGGAAGAGATTCCTCTTTTAAAAAATAAAAGAAATGATCTCTACGAAGTTATTCAAAAATAACTATTTCAATTTAGCCAACCTTTTTTTGAAGTAATCCTGCTTTTTAGTTCCGTCGAATACTTCAATTGCGGTTTCAATGACCCTGACTTCATTGTCATAGTCATTAGCTTTTCTGTATAAAATACATAATCTTTTATATGGAGCGTCTTTAGTCTGTTTTGCATCCACATAACGCTCATATTCTTTAATTGCTTTTTGAGGATTGGTTTTTTCCATTTCTTTAATTGTGCTCATTGGAATGACTTTTACAACAGCCTCACCGGATGCCTTTGCTTTTTGCCTTTTTTGAGCCTTCTTGATGGCTTTATTGCATGACTTTTTGAAGTCCTTATCCTCTTCGGTTTTTCTTGCATCCTTGATTAACTTTATTGACTCATCAGTTGCAAGGTCTCCTAATGCCTGAATGGCAGCCAGTCTAACTCCCCAGTCTTCATCTTCAAGGCATTTTGCAATGCAGTCCAGTTCATCATCAGCCTGAAGTTCACCTAAAGACCTTACCGCAACTTTTCTAACTCCAAAGTCTTCATCTTCAGTTGCCTTGACAAAATAAGGAATAACCTTTTTATCCTCGGTTTCTTTAAGTGCAAAAGCTAAAAATCTTTTGTCTTTGCCTTCTGCATTTTCAAACTCTTCAATTAATTTATCAACTGCCACATCACCCATGCTACCCAAAATTTCAGCAGCCTTAAATCTTACTTGAGCGTTTTCATCTGTAGTGGCTTTAATTAATGGTTCAATAGCTTCTTCATCAGTTGTGCCAACCAATGATTCGATAGCTTCTTTTCTGACTTTAACGTCATCACTTGATAAATCGTTAATAGCATCATTTAAATTAGTCATGATAATAAGTTAGATTTTAAGAATATATAATCTTTACAAAAAATAGAAAAAAATAAGAGAAAAAATCTCTTATTTAAATAGCTGTCCATCCACCGTCTACACAAATCAATTGTCCAGTACAGTAACTGGATGCATCTGAAGCCAGATAAATTGCCAATCCATCCAATTCACCAGGTTCACCTAAACGGCCAGCAGGACAGTAAGCTACGATAAGGTCCATGAATCCTTCTAGGTCAATGGTGTCTTGTGTCAATTCGGTTGCAAATACAGCAGGACCAATTGCATTTACGGTAATGTTGTATTTAGCCCATTCTACAGCCAAGTTTTTGGTCAGGTTCATTACTCCACCTTTTGCTGAGGAGTATGCACTGATTCCTCCTCCAGGGAAGATTACTCTTGAGTGAATTGAACCGATATTGATGATTTTACCGTAATTTTGGTCAATCATGTATTTTCCAACTTCGGCACACATGTAGTAAACACCACTTAAATCTATTTTGATGTGATGATCCCATTCTTCGGTAGTTTGTTCCATTACAGGTTTATTGTTACCCATACCTGCAGCATTTACCAAGATGTCAATCCTTCCATAATGGTCAATTACTTTTTTAACGGATTCTGCGATATTTTCTGTGTCTGCCACGTCAGTAACCGCATACATTACTTCAGTTCCAAATTTCTCTTGGATTTCTGCAACGTTTTCTTGTAATCTTTCTTCTCTTCTTGCGAATAATGCTAATTTTGCTCCTTGGCTTGCATATGCTTGAGCAATTTGCCAACCAAGACCAGAGGAAGCACCAGTTACAAGAGCTACTTTGTCTTTAATATCAAAATAGTTTTTCATTTTTTATACCACCTTAGGCATAAGCCTATGTATAATATTATACACATTTTAACTATTTAATTATTTTTATCTATTAAATTCGTTAATAATCGAACTATTTTTAACACAATATTAAACATGCTTAATAATATTCAAAACAGCAAATCCATTAAAAAAAAACATAAAATTAAATAAAACAATAATGCCAATAGAGATATGAGGAATCGCAAATGATTGAAGAGCAAACAAAAAGTTACACCAAAAAACAGATTTTAAAAACCCTGCATCCTTGGGTTCAGAAATGGTTTAACTCACAATTTGAGGATTTTACTCCCGCTCAGAAAAAATCAATCATTGACATTCACAAAAAGAACAACATACTAATATCATCACCAACAGGGTCAGGTAAAACTTTAACTGCATTCCTGTCCGTTCTAAGTGAACTGACCGAGCTTGCCGAAAAAGAGGAATTAGAGGATAAGGTCTACTGCATTTACATCTCACCCCTAAAGGCTCTTGACAATGATATTGAAAAGAACCTTGACGAACCGCTAAACGGAATTGAAAAAATTGCCGGTAAAAAATTAAACATAAGAAAAGCCGTCAGGACCGGAGACACTTCGCAATATCAAAGGCAAAAGATGCTTAAAAAACCTCCGCACATCCTAATTACCACCCCCGAGACATTATCAATATTGCTCGTAGCCCCAAAGTTTAGAGAAAAGCTGAGTCACGTAAGATATGTCATAGTTGATGAAATCCATTCTCTTGCTGAAAACAAAAGAGGAGTTCATTTAAGCTTATCTCTTGAAAGATTGCAGCATTTGATTGGCCAATATACAAGAATTGGGCTATCGGCAACTGTCAGCCCAATTGAAGAGGTTGCCAAATTTCTAGCCGGTTATGAATACGGCGTTGAGAGGAACTGCAAAGTGGTTAATGTAAACTACCTAAAAGAGCTGGATATGGAAGTGATGTGTCCTGTAAGCGATATAGTGCTTGCAGATGAAGAGGACACCAGACTCGGAATGTATGACATGCTTGACGATTTGATTTGGGAAAACAAAACCACATTAATCTTTACAAATACAAGAAGCGGAACGGAACGTTTTGTTTATAATTTGAAGAAAATGTATCCTATGCACTACAACAACGAAAACATAATGGCTCACCACTCCTCGCTTTCAAAGGAAGTCAGACTGGAAACGGAAAACAAACTGAAAGAAGGAAAATTAAAGGCCGTAGTCTCTTCCACTTCATTGGAGCTTGGTATTGATATCGGTTATATCGATTTGGTTGTTTTGATAAACTCTCCAAAATCGGTTGCAAGAGCCCTTCAAAGAATCGGACGAAGTGGACATAGGTTGCATGAAAAATCACGCGGAAAAATCATTGTAACCAATCGTGACGATTTGGTTGAGTGTTCCGTACTTTTAAAGAATGCAAAAGAAGGTAAAATTGATAAAATATCAATACCTACAAACTGTTTGGATGTTCTGGCTCAGCACATCTATGGAATGAGCATAGAAAATCCCTGGGACATTGACTATGCATATGATGTTATAAGGAAGAGCTATTGTTATAAGGACCTTACAAGAGACGATTACGAAGACGTCTTAAGCTATATGGCCGGAGAATATCCCGAACTTGAAGAGAGATATGTTTATGCCAAGATATGGATTGACTATGAAAAGAACACATTTGGAAAACGTGGAAAACTGGCAAGAATGCTTTATTCGACAAACATTGGAACAATCCCAGATTCCTCAGGAGTTCTTGTCAAATATGACGGTGAAACAGTTGGAAAAATCGAAGAGGCATTTATGGAGAGATTGAAAAAAGGAGATACATTCGTTTTGGGTGGACGCACCTACAGATTCAATTATGCAAAAGGAATGACAATAAACGTTACTCCTTCAAGTGGACCGCCAACAATACCTTCATGGTTTTCACAGCAACTTCCGCTATCCTTTGACCTTGCAATGGACATACAGAAGTTCCGGTCATATATGGAAGCTAAATTCGAATACCGAAGAAGCAAGGAAGAAATTATGGAATTCATTTATGATTATTTGTATGTCGACGATTTTGCGGCCAATTCAATTTACGAATACTTCGTTGAACAATATAAATATGCCAAAATCCCCTCCAACAGATGTCTGCTAATTGAATACTACAAGGGATATGGAGGGAGGAAATTTGTAATATTCCATTCGCTGTTTGGCCGAAAGGTCAATGATGCCCTCTCCCGTGCTGTGGCTTATGTTGTAGCCCAGAGATACAATACCAACGTAACAATATCAATATCCGACAATGGATTTTATTTAAGCTCGGATGGAGTTATCGGAGGTTTGGAATCCTTTAAAAAATTAAATCCCGAGAATTTTGAAAGAATTCTGGCAAATTCCCTGAATAAAACAGAAACACTGGCTTCCAGATTCAGGCATTGCGCCGGAAGATCTTTAATGACTCTCAGAAGATACAAGGGAGAATCCAAATCGGCAGGCCGCCAACAGGTACGGGGAAAGATATTGCTCAAATTTGTTCAGGACATGGATGATGACTTTTCAATCCTAAAGGAAGCGAGGCGAGAGGCCATGGAAGATTATATGGATGTAAAGAATGCACTTAAAATTATTAACATGGTAGATTCCAGAGAGATGGAAATAAAAACCATTGATACTGTAATACCTAGCCCATTTGCATTCAATCTTGTTTCACAAGGTTATTTGGATGTTTTAAATCAAAATGACAAAGGAGAATTTTCAAAAAGAATGCATAAAGCAATACTTGACCAGATTAAAGATAAACTAAAAGACATCTATTAGAATTAAAAAAAGCAAATAATTTTAATAATGAGATTAAATAATTATATGAAAAGGTGATATTATGGCTAAATGGAGCGCAGTATTTGTTGGTTTCATACTGGCAATAATAGTTAAGGCATTTTTTGCACCTTATGAATTTGTAGGATTATTAATTGTAGGATTCATTACAGGTTATATTGCTCATTCCGGAGCCTTAGGAGGTTTATGGAATGCTGCACTTGCCGGAGCATTGGGCACAATCATTGGCGCAATACTGTTCATTTTGGTTGTGACATTTGGAGGCAGTTTAACCGGAATCTTTGGAGGATTAACAGGATTTACATTATCCGGAATTACAAGTCTTGTTGCAATTCTTGAATCAATAATTTATTATGCAATAGTTATGGGAATTACCGGAGCTATTGGAGGAGCAATATCCTCTAAAAACAAAAATTCGGAGAGATAAATATGATGAACTTACCTGAAATAAATTTTAAAGCTTTAGTATTTGGAGCGGCAATAGCTGCGGCATTTATTTTATTTGGATATCAAATATGGGATTGGTTATATCCGTTTTCTGCAATGGGTCTGTTATACGCAGGATATGGTCAAAGGGATGTTAAGACCGGAGCATTTGCAGGAGGATTTGCATCCACACCAATCATTGTCTTGACATTCCAAGGTTATATGGGACAATTTGACGGTTTTTTCTTAACTGAAAATGGAATGTTGGCTTTAACCGTCTTGATTCTTGTTGTTGGTGTATTTGTTGGTTTTGTTGGTGCATGGACAAAAAGAAGTCGTGTAAAAGCTTTAGAAGAATATGAGAAAAAACAGAACATCGGAAAAAATAAAAAGAAAAATAAAAAATAATAACAATTTATGTTATTATTTTATCTAATTCATCTCTTTCTATTCCTTTTTTAATTTCAACAGCCACTCTTCTACCCATACTCATTGGTTTGCCATAAGTTAAGTAGGAGTAAGGAGAACCATCCATAAATGTGTTTGTTCCACCGTCAGTTCTTGCACTGATTTCAAAACAGATTACTTCCAAATTATCATTTACTAATGTTTGCAT
>NZ_JBGVFE010000094.1:0-7612 GCF_045120835.1 Methanobrevibacter sp. | reverse complement strand
CAACTAAATTGGAGTAATATAACATCTAAAATTAAAAAATGAGCTGAAATTCAACAAGAAAAATCATTAGGATAATAACAATGTTATTAAAATTTAGAAAAAAATAAAATTCATCAAAAATCAATTAAGTTTCGGTGCATGATTTAAGACAACCAATTGGGATAATCTTAACTCCGTCTTTTGTATAGGCAACATTGCCTCCAGTAATTATTGCAAGAAAAGATGGTTCAGGAATTTGGGTATTGTTTTTATCAATTTCTTTTTTAATAATTTCTTTAGCCTTATGCAAGTTTTTTATTCCTTTTTTTATTTCGTCGCTGCCTAATTTAATTTCAATTAATGCATATCTTCCATCTTCCAAAACAACAACGCAGTCAATTTCCAATGTATCTCCTTTGCGGAAATAATATATGCTTCCACCATATTTATTGGCATAGATTTTTAAATCACGTATGCATAATGTTTCAAAAATGAAACCTGCGGTCTGTAAATCCAATAATAATTTTTTTGGTGTTAAATCTAAAGCAGCAGTAGCAATTGATGGGTCAATGAATTCTTTTTTAGTTGTTGCTTTCATTCCAGATGCTGAACGGATATTAGGGGACCAAGCATAAATATTTTCAATGACAAATAATCTTTTAAGTGCATCAACATATGAATAATATGTTCCTCTACTGATATCATCAAAATGGGATTTGATGTCCTTCATTATTGTTGTATCTTTAGCCGGTGTGGAAATATTTCGGGCATAGGATTTCAATAAATTTTTAACTCTATCCGGATCACGTTTGACACCATCAACTGTAGAAACGTCACTGCTGCAAATGCTATTAAAATAGGATTTGGCGATTACCAATTGATCCTCTTCATTTTCAATTTTAATTGCTTCAGGCCATCCTCCTCTGCACATTGCCTGAAATAAATTTTCTACAGTTAAATTAGAAATTATCCCATCAATATCTATTGATGGATTATCAAATAATTCGATGAGAGATATTTTTCCATTTGATTCGCCACTTTCATATAAGCTCATAGGGTACATCATCATTCTATGGATTCTTCCAGTTCCTGTATGGTCAATAGTACTTTCATCAACACTTGTTGACCCTGTTAAGATGTATAATCCTTTTCCATTCAATTCATCAACACTATTTCTTACTCCATCCCATAGGATGGGGGCTAATTGCCATTCATCAATTAATCTGGGTTTGTCTCCTTTCAATAATTCGGAGGGTTTTAAACTAGCTAATTTTAGGTATTGCTTTTTTTTGTCAACATCGTCTAATTTTAAAACACTATTTGAGTGCTGAATTGCAGTTGTTGTTTTGCCGCACCATTTTGGTCCAATTAACAATATGGCGCCCATTATATTTAGATATCGTTCTAAATCTTCATCAATGATTCTTTTAATATATTTGTCTGCCATTTTAATCTCCCTGCATTATTTAAAAAATATGTTTATTTTAATTATTATACTATTTTTAGTTTTTTTATTATACTATTTTCGGTTTTTTTATTAACTTAAATGCTATTTCGCACTTCGTTGTTAATTTGATAGATTATTTTTAAAAATTCAACTCAACACTCAGACATCAATATTGATTTTCAATATTAGAAAGTATTAAATAGAAATTGGTTTATAATTATTAAATAGATTTTTGGTATGTGATTTCCATGCGAGATTATAATATCGACGAAGCTCGAGAAATCTTAAAATCACAGAACCCTAACAATTTAAAAATCATCCCCCATGTGGAAGAACGATGGTTAGAAAGAGATTTTGAAATCAATTATACTGTGGACTGTTTACTTAATACAATTCCACTAGCGATTTCTAAAACCTATCATAATCGTTTTAAATTAATATATCCCCATGAAACAAAACCTACAATGGATTTGTATGTGATTATTGAAATTGGTGATGATGAAAATGTTAGTGTCATCACCGCTTATCCTGAAGAAAAAAAGAGGAGAGAACATGAAAGAAAACGTTAATGATTCTTTTGAAGTGGATTGCCGATATGATTATACATATGATGTGCTGGCAATTAAAGTTACCAGACCGTTTGAATATGATAAAACTGTTGAAATGGATGAAGGGGTTTTGTTGGATTTTGATGTGGACAACGTTCCGGTGTCATTGGAAATTCTTGATGCTTCCAAAAGATTAAATGTTCCAAAATATAGTTTGAAAAATCTAATTGATTTTAAAATGCGTGTTTCAGTCGATGACAAATCCATTTGCGTATGTGCTAACTTTAAAGTCATTTTACATAATAAGGAACAATCACCAATTTTAGAATCATTTACCCGCAACTATTCAAATATACCATCTATGGAAACTGAATTTGCAACAGCTTAATCAGTTATTTTTCTTTTTTTAATAGACATTGGGAATTTTTATTGCAAAAACTTTATGTTGATTTATTTCAGTTTTGAATGTTATCACCTATAAGATACGCTGGAGGTAGAGCAATGCATGATTTAAGAAAAGTTGAAGAGAAGTTTCATGAATTCATCGAAATTGACAGATATCCCGACAGGGATGAACTCAGAATAACCGAGAGTCTTTTGACCCAGCAGGAAGCCGTCTACATACCCTTCGGCTGGATGACCTATTTTCTGGTCATTGAGGATGGAAGGCCTGTGCTGTATGCCCATGCGATTTCAAGAATGGATTTGGATTCGATATGTTTCATTGATGAGAATGGACATAAATGTTATGACATATTCTGCGGCGATAATATGGAGATATATGAGAAATATCGCCGTAAAAGCGAGAATGTCAGGGGCTATGATGAGCTTAAGGGCCTTCCGAAAAGGAAATGAAATTGGCATGAATATTTTGAACAGCACTGCTTTGACTTCGTCCATATTGCCTATTTTTTCAAGTTGTCATATGCCTCCTGATGGAATGTTTGGTTGTCGCAATACATTCGGCGACATTATCATCAACGGAAGATCAGCGATTATTTTTTCACGGTTATTTTGGCAGTATACTTCTTTTTAGAAGTATTATAATACTTATTGGAAACCAGATAATAGCTGATTTTATATTTTTTAGGAATGACTTTGATTTTTAACTTGGCCCAACCTTTGGAATTGGTTTTAACAGTGTATGTCTTTTTATTCAATTTCATTTTAATTTTTAAACCTTTAACAGATTTTTTATTAATATTTAAGGCCCGTACATATAAATATTTGCCTTTTTTGATTTTTTTAGATTTTATGTTTAGTTTCACTGTGGCTTTTGATATTGTTACCTTTGAACTATTTGTCACGGTTTTTCCGTTAAAACTTACTTTAACAGTAGCGGTATATGTATTAGGCACGAATGATTCGATTGTTATATATGTCTGGCCATTGTCATCTGTTGTTTGGGTATAAGATTTACCGTTTATGGTGAAGACAACATTCTGATTCTTAAGCGGAATTCCTCCGTAGCTTACTGTGACATAATATTTTTTGCCTTGATTGTAGTATTGGTTGACTGGACTGACATTGGCAATTAGAAGTAGATGATTATCATACACTGTGATGGTTTCGCTATAACTAAAACCGGCATGATTTTCATTTCCTGCAAAAATAACTTTTATTGTGTAGTAACCAGGTTTTAAATCAATGTTTAATTTTGCAAATCCTGTCCTGTTAGTTGTGACATTATATTTCTCACCATTGACTTCAAATGTGACGTTTTGATTTGCAATAACGCCCTGTTCGGATATTAATTGAATGCTGTAGCTTTCTCCTTTTAGAATTGTTGTGCTGTTAATAATAATGCCGTCCAGGGTTCTATTATCATCAGCGGCATGAACAGAAATGTATGATGTGCTGGATGAAGGGCAGTAATATTCACTTCCTGTGTAGGAAGATTCAACAATATAATATCCGGAATTCAAATCAATTGCTAGTCTGGCAGTTCCATTTGAATCTGTTTTAACAGTATAACTCTTCTTGTTGATGCTTATGATTATGACTTGGTCTTTCAGCCCCTGATTATTTGTGTCCAACAAGGTGCAATAAAATTCACTTCCATCTCCATAAGTCATGTTGACATTTCCTGAATTTAAAATTGTTGTAGCTTTGTTTTCATTTCCATTGACAAATATGGTGCATTTTATTGTGTTGGATTCATAATGCTCTTCAGCATAAGAGCATATAATCTCGTAAACGCCCTGTTTCAAGATGCTAACATCCAAATAGGTGGCCCCATCATTATCAGTTGTCTGTTCGTAGGAAATTCCATTTAATCGGAATGTGATAAGCTTGTTGACTAGCGGATTTTCGTTGATGTCTTTAAGTTCCGCTTTGAATTTCTCTAAATCTCCATAATCCTTAGTCAGATTGCTTGCTATTATCACAGAAGGCATCTTCCTTACAATAATGCTTCCATTCCATATGGATGCTCTATGAATTTCATCTCCTTTAAAACTAAGTGAAATGGCATAATTTCCTGGAATGAGAGTTATAGGAAGACTTATTTCTCCATTGTTATCGGTTGTATAATTTTGTCTTCCGTTTAAATCAATGAAGATCCTTGTATTTGCTAAAGGGTTTCCATCTGAATCTGTTAGTTTCATGTTAAAATTCTTATTGTCCAGATAATACTTAGTTAAATTCTCTGCAATGATTGATGTATCTATGATTCCATTGAATGTGAAGTTTTCCTCATGGCCATCATATACGGAATCCCCATTATAAATCATGAATCCATTGTTTGATGCGCTGCCGAATTCAATATTGTCAATTACAATCTTTCCTCTGGAAAAAGTTCCTTTGTATTGTTTTTGGTTAACGATGACTGTTGCATTTCCGCTAATTTCATAAGGTCCGGTAATTATGGCTGTGGCATTATTTTTTCCATTAAGTTTAATGATTATTTCAATGTTTGGATTCTTTCCATTTGTAAAAATCAGGATATCTTTTGTTATTCCAAGAATATTGAATGATAATCTGTTTTCACCTTTCTGATTGCTGGTATATGTCACTTTGGTGTATCCATTTTTCAATAATATTTCATTATAATATGTATCATTTGAATCTCTAATTGTTGAGACAATATTTGCAGGCAGTTTAGCACCCTCAATCTTGTTGCCATTTTGGGTTTTTGTTAAATCCATGCAAATATCGATGCTGTTGAAAATTGTCAGATTTGTTGAATTTACGCTGATATTTAAAACAATGTATTTATCAGGCATATCCAATCCATTTAATAGGTTACTGTCGAACTTGTTGTTTTCTATTGTATTTCCCCACCAATTATTCTCTATATTTGCAGTATTTTCTCCTATTCTGCTTATTGCTAGAGCATTATTGATGAGTATAGAATAATCAAGATTCAAAGTGGTGTTTTCAATGGATATTGCAGTTTCCAGGTCATTGAGGAATTTTGAACTTGTTATGTTTAGATAATTATCATTCCCTTCGCTGATTGATATTATAGAGTTTCTGTTGTTTTCGAAAGTGGAATTTCTTATAATCAGGTTTCCATAATTTTTCAATGTGCCGCTTCCATTTGCAAAGATTATTGAATCGATGACTGCTGTTTTTTCATTGGATATGATGAAAGCGGATTTTCCTTCGCTGTTGATTATAGTGCTGCCTTGTCCAATGATGGTCAAATTCTTGTTTAAATATAAATCTGACTCGCAATAGATGCCATTAGCTATAAATAATGTTCCGTTTTCTTTAATGAGCTGCAATCCTTTTTCAATTGTTTTCACAGGTTTCATCCAGCTGCTTCCATCATTGGAATCATTTCCATTCAAAGTATCTATGTATATTTTTAATTGCAGTGATGCCCTGTTTGTGAAATTTATTGTTGCGTCAACATCGTAAATGCTGATTGTAATGGATCCCTCTCCCATTTCACTTGCAGTGTAAGTTGTTTTTGAAAGTCCATTAATCAGGGTGCAGCGGTCTTGTGAAGAGTATCCGTTAACTGCACTTATTAATACCGGAATATTTTCCAAAAGCAGACCTGCATCGATTGCGTTTCCATTCTGGGTATGTGCCAAATCGATATATACGTTTGTGATTTCTCCTATAGGAGTATCAGCAGTATCTGAAGTTATGTTGAGAACCAGCCATTCATTAGGGGTATCAATTATTGAACTGATCCATGTGGAATTGAAATCGGGGTTTTCCATAGTGTTTCCGAACCAGTTGTTTTCAATACTTAGATTCTGATTGGTTGGAGGGCGTGAAGTAGGTGTTGAAAATACTCCTGCGCCGATTGTTGAATTGTCTGCGGCGTTTTTAGTATCTATCTGTATGGCTGAGGTATTGTTTATAAAAATGCAATATGTGATGGCGGAATTTTCGGTTCTGTCGACATAAATTGCTCCTCCACGGACAGCTCGGGTGTTGTTTATGAAAACACATCCCTGCACTGTTAGGCTAAATGGGCTTTGCATCATTCTGTCTGCACCGATAGCTCCTCCGTACTGTGCGGAGCAGTCAATGAATATGGAATTGTAAATTTCAGTATCTGAAGCCCAGATATAAATTGCGCCTCCATAGCCGTCGGTTGTATTAGCATTGTTGTTTATGAATGTGCAGTTTGAAACTATCATTTGCTTGCCTATTGCTTGGTTTTTAATGGCTGCTCCGTTTCTATCTGCGGTATTGTTTATAAATACTGTATTGTAGATATACGCATATCCAGTATTTGCAAATGCTGCTCCATCGGGATTTCCGTGTTTGTTATGCTCTGAAATTGCAGTGTTGTTTGAAAAATAGCAGCCTATTATGGTCACATTCCCGTTGTTGTTGTCGATTCCTGCACAGCGAAGTCCTAGATTGTCTTTTATTGTTAAGTTAATTGCTGTGAGTGTTCCGTAGTTTTCCACACATGCTCCAAAGGAAATGTCTTCAATCAAAGCGTGCTGCATGGTAAATGAGCTTAATAAAACTGTAGTGTGTTCGTTTATGATGAATCCTCTGTGCAATTGGCAGTCAAGAATTGTTCCATTTTGGCTTTGGCCTATAATTCTTATGTTTTTGCTGATTACAATGGAATCTTCAAGGAAGTATGTGCCATCCGCAATATTGATTACAGTTTCGTTATCTGATTGGCTTACGGCATATTCAATGCTTCGGTATGCATCAGACCATGATTTTCCAGTATTGGTGTCGTTGCCCTGCATTGCATCCACATAAATAATGTTGTTATCATTTTCCTTTATTGGATTTGAATCGATTGGTGATTGGCTGATGAGAGCATTATTGTTGGAATCTGCGACAATATCTGCATTGTTTTCAATGCTTTCCCGATTTTGTTCAATATCTTCTTGAATTTGGAAGATATCTGCATTGTCGTTAATTTTAGTGCTAAAAGAATTATCATTGGTCACATCACTTGCTGATATGCAGCTGATGCTTAATAGAATGCTTGCGATTAAAATCGTTGCTAAAATCATTTTTTTTGCTATGGGATTCATTTTTACACGCTCTATTTTTGTTTTTTCATGTCCTACTTCTTAATAATTTTTGATATCTGTTATTTTTATTCGATATGTATTATTTTTATTCGATAGGGATTATTTTTATTTAATATGGATTATTTTTATCGATATGAATTATCTTTCATTATTAACTTTTTTTATCTCCA
>NZ_JBGVFE010000093.1:0-10019 GCF_045120835.1 Methanobrevibacter sp. | reverse complement strand
CAACTAAATTGGAGTAATATAACATCTAAAATTAAAAAATGAGCTGAAATTCAACAAGAAAAATCATTAGGATAATAACAATGTTATTAAAATTTAGAAAAAAATAAAATTCATCAAAAATCAATTAAGTTTCGGTGCATGTGACAAATCATTAACATTTATAAAGTATACTTAACAAATCTAATAATATTATTTTATGATGGGGATAAAACATGTTAACATCTGTTCAAAAAGAAATCTTACAAACCTTGATTAATCTATACCAATCATCAAACGGTAAATCTATCAAAGGAGAAGACATTGCAGAGGTAATGAACCGTAATCCGGGAACCATTCGTAATCAAATGCAGTCATTGAGAAGTTTGGGTTTAGTCAAAGGGGTGCCAGGTCCTAGAGGAGGATACAAGCCAACCATTGAGGCATATCATTCTTTAAACATTTCAGTTTCAGACAATGATTCGAAAGTTCCTATTTATAAAAATGGTGTAAAATTGGATGATATTTCAGTTGCAAGGATTGAATTTACCAGTGTTCCCCAACCTAGTGAATGTGAAGCTGCAATTAAAGTCCTGGGAAGCATCAAGGACTTGAATTTGGGTGATGAGATAAGGATCGGTCCGACTCCTGTAAATAATCTTGGAGTTATGGGAACTATTGTCGGACGTGACGATATGGACAATATCCTTCTTGTTGATACCAAAACCATAAGAAGCATTCCGAAAAAGACTGTAGGAGACATTGCAAGCCGTGATGTAATCTCATTTACCGTTGACTGCTCCTTAAAGGAGGCATCTAGAAAATTATCCAAAAAAGGAATCGATGGTGCTCCGGTTATAAAAGATGGAAAGGTAGTTGGAGTCTTTACCCTATCAGATCTGGTCAATGCGATAGCCAATGACAAGGAAAATGAAACCGTTGGAGAGCTGATGTCAACAAATGTGGTTATTGTTAATGAAGATTTAAAGATAGCCAATGCAATTGACGTAATGCTTAAAAAATCAATTTCCAGATTAATCATTGCCGACAACAATCAGGTATTGCTCGGCATTGTCACAAGAACAGATTTAATTGACAGCATAACAAATTTAAGACAGTTTCCAATTATTACAAACTAAGTGATTCAATGAAAGTTAACCAGATAAGTGTCGAAAAGGACATGCGCATTTCTGATTTGATTAGTCAGTTTGATGACTCGGGCGTTTTAGGAGCAGGAAGAGTCGCAAGGGCATGCAGCATATTGACTGAAATGATTCAGGATGAGGATATGAATGTCTTTATGAGTCTTGGAGGTCCCCTAATCCCTGGAGGCATGAGAAATATCGTAACCCAGATGATTAAAAACGGCCACATCGATTTGATTGTATCAAGCGGAGCAAACATAACTCACGATTTGCTTGAGGCTTTTGGAGGGTCCCATTATCGCCACGAAGGACGTGACGATGAAGACCTCAATGAAGAGGGCATAGGCAGAATTGCAGACATCAACGTTGGTTCTGATGATTTCACTGTTTTTGAAGCCAGAATCACGGAAATATTTGAAAAGATTTCAAGTGAAAAGAAGAATGTTTCAATTCAGGAACTGCTCCACGAAATCGGTCTTCTGGTTGATGATGACAATTCATTTGTCGCAACTGCTGCAAGAAATGACGTTCCAATCTTTGCACCGGGTCTTGTTGACTCGATGATGGGTCTTCAGTTGTGGATATTTTCACAAGACCATGACTTTGTAGTCGATGCGGTTGCCGATATGCATTATCTCTCTGATATTGTGTTTGATTCCAAAAAGGTAGGGGCAATCCTTTTGGGAGGAGGCCTTACAAAGCATTATACTTTGGCATCCAATGTAATCAAGGGAGGTCTTGATGCCGCAATCCAGATTACAATGGACCGTCCCGAAGCTGGAAGTTTGGGAGGAGCTCCTCTTGAAGAGGCAAAATCCTGGGCAAAGGCAAGATGCGGATCCAGCCTTGCAAGTGTCGTTGGCGATGTTACAGTGATTTTGCCGCTGATTTATGCAGCTGCACTAGATAGGATTTCAAGTGATTAGATGAGTTATATTATTTTGGCCATTTTGTTTCTGATTTCAGGATTTTTCATGAAATATTCTGATGATTTGTTCGATGTAAAACATGATTTGACCTATTCAAGCATTTTTGGTATTATATGCGGGATTGCATCAGCGGCTGCGGCTGTTGGTGATGTTGGAGCTGCCTATATTTTCATAGCTATTCCTATAGGTAATCTGTTGGCTTTAAAGGTAGACGGCATTCATCATATCATCACATTGATTATATTTGTAATCATCTGTCTGATTTGCGGAATTCCAAATTTGAGTCTGGTTATTTTAGCTATTTGCATCTTATCAGCCATATGCGATGAGATTGGCCATGAAACAATACCTAGGATAACTGAAAATGTTTTTTTGAATCTATTTTTTGAATACAGGTTTGTTATGAAGATTGCAATATTCCTGCTTGCATTGTATGGCGCCTTTGACATTGCGGTGTTTATCTGCTTTTTAATATTTGAAATGTCATATGTGGGTGCAGGTATTGTTTTTGAAAAGTTAAATTAAAAAAGAAGATAAAAAAAGGAATTTTGAAATTCCTTTATTTTTTTGTTTATTCCATTTCTACGCCCATTTTACCGGCTACTCTGGCGATGAGTACGGTAACGATTACTGCAACGATAGTTACAATGATAGCGTATATGAATAAACTAGGAAGTGCATCTCCGCTTCCGATAAAAGTTTCAATCAGTTTTTGGATTGCATCGTTCCATGCAGCACCTGCAACAAATGCAAATGCAGTGGTGATTAATGCTAAGATTGTTTCCATTACCATTTTAGTTACTTCGTTTGCCATTTTTTGTCCTCCATTTAATTTTGTTTGTTCAAAGATAAGTGGAACAATATTACTTTTATTTTTTGTATTTTAAATAGTTTGGTTTTCATTCAATGGATTTGATTAAATTTTCACATGCAAGTTTAGGGTCTTCTGATTCGTAGATGCTTCTTCCGACAATTATTGCATCTGATATTTCAAGTGTCTTCTTGCCGTCCCCGCCCTGTTTTCCAACGCCGGGGGAGATTATATATGCATCGCTGCCGACAATCTTTCTGATGTCTGCCAGCCTGTCAAGCCTTGTTGCCGGTGCGACATAGTTTCTGATTCCCATATCCACTCCCATCTTGGCTATTGCATCCGCATCTTTTTGAAGAAACATTTTGGCTCCGGGATGGGACATTTCAGTTAGAAGAAACAATTCCTTTCCATGCTTATCTGCCATGTCAAGGCATGCCTGAACGCTGTCTGTACCTACAAATCCATGGCAGATTATTGCATCGGCTCCTGCCTTGAATGTCTCGTCACAGATTTTTTCGTTGGTTGCATCAATGTCGGCCACCTTAAAATCGCATATTACCTTAAATCCAAATTTATCTTTCAGTTTTTTAATTATTTCAAGGCCTTCGGCAAGTGCCAAGGGGTATCCGATCTTTATTGTGTCAATGTATTTTTCAATTAAACCGCATATTTCAACGGCTTCACTTTCACTCATTACATCAAGTGCTAAAATTAAGTTATTTTTTATATTCATGTTATCATCTTGTCCAATTTAACATAAGGGATTTTTAGGTTATCCTAATAATTTGTATTACTTTTTTCCTATACATTTATATGTAATAACTACTATAATAAGTATTATCAATAAAACTTTATAAAATTTTAATTATATTTTAAATTTTTATTGAGAAGTTTATCAAATATTTTTGATATAATTTGGAGGAAATTATTTATGCATATTATGGAAGGATATTTACCATTGACATGGTGTATAATATGGTTCGTCGTAGCATTCATCGTGGTTGCATTTGGTATTTATCAAATCAAAAAAATTGTAGATGAAACCCCTGAATCCAAAGCTTTACTAGCAGTAAGTGGCGCATTCATGTTCGTCTTATCTTCTTTGAAATTACCTTCTGTTACTGGAAGTTGTTCTCACCCTTGTGGTAACGGATTAGGTGCAGCATTGTTTGGTCCTGCAGTAACTGCAGTATTAGCAACTATAGTTCTTCTTTTCCAAGCGATTTTACTCGCTCACGGAGGATTAACCACTTTAGGTGCAAACATTGTATCTATGGGTATCGTAGGACCATTAGCAGCTTGGCTTATATACAAAGGTTTAACTAAAGCTAATGTATCTTCTACTATTGCAATTTTCTTTGCAGCATTTTTAGGAGACTTATTAACATATGTAGCTACTTCATTCCAGTTAGCTTTCGCATTCCCTGCTCCTACTTTTGGTACAGCATTAACTAACTTCTTAGTTATCTTTGCAGTAACTCAAGTACCATTAGCAATTGGTGAAGGTATCTTAACCGTAATTATATGGGACAGATTAAAAGCTTACAAACCAAAATTGTTAGATAAACTTAATGCATTAGCAGCTAATGAAGCATAAGGTGATTTAAATGAAAACATCAACATTAATTATTTTAGCAATTATATGTGCAATTATTTTCATTGCACCATTAGCAATGTATAATGGTCACGGAGAAGATGATGGATACTTCGGCGGTGCTGACGATGCAGCGGGTGAAGCTGTTGAATCTACCGGTTTTGAACCATGGTTTTCATCTATCTGGGAACCACCTAGTGGTGAAATAGAAAGTTTATTATTCGCTCTTCAAGCAGCTATCGGTGCAATAATTATCGGTTATGCATTCGGTTACTGGAGAGGACAAGGTAAAGAAGAATAATTTATTTATTCTTTCTTTTTTTTCTTTTTTTTAGTGATATTATGAAATTTGATATGGATTATATTGCTCATCATAATGAATTAACAGAAGCAAATCCTTATTTTAAGTTGTTTTTAACAATAATTTTGTTAATTGTTACATTAGCTCTTGATAATCTGTATTTTGACCTATTCATTTTTATTGTAATGTCTATTGTAATATTGGCAATAGCAAAAATAAGTATCCGATCATATTTGAAATTTTTATCAATTCCTGTTGCGTTTCTTGTCATTACATGTTTATTCTTAATGTTCTTTTTTGGAAAGGGGACTGTAATTTTTGAAACGGGCATTTTTGGAATTGTTGTTACAGATGATTCTTTTCATTACGCTGTTTATACATTCATGAGAGTACTTGGTTGTTTTCCTTGTTTGGGATTTTTAGCACTCACAACTCCAATTGCAAAAATATTGCACTGTCTGGCCACTTTAAAAGTTCCAAAAATCATTATTGAAATCGGGCTTTTAATGTATAACTCAATATTCATTTTCTTAAATGAAATCGATACAATGAGAAAGGCACAGGATTCAAGATTGGGCTATAATTCCTACTGGACATCATTCAAATCTTTGGGTGCTCTGGCAAGTACAATATTTTTAAGATCTCTGGATAAAAGTGAAACATTGCAGAATTCTTTGGATTCCAGAGGATATACTGGGGAACTTCCACTTTATGTGCCGAAAAAGGAGAGATAAAATGTTAGAAGTTAAAAATTTAAAATATTCATACAATTCCGATTATCAAGCATTGAAAGGAGTTAGTCTCAAAATCGAAAGAGGGGACATGGTTGCTCTTTTAGGTAAAAACGGTGCGGGTAAATCAACTTTATTTTTAAATCTAAATGGAATTTACCAACCTGATGAAGGTAAAGTCATCATTGACGGTGAAGAATTAAAATACGATAAGAAATCTTTACTCAAATTCAGACAGAAAGTCGGTATCGTTTTCCAGAACCCTGATGATCAGATTTTTGCTCCAACCGTTGAAGAGGATGTTGCTTTCGGACCTTTAAACTTGGGTTTGTCAATGGAAGAGGTTCAAGACAGGGTTGAAGATGCTTTAGCCCGTGTTGGAATGACCGGATATGAAAAAACAGCGCCTCATCACTTAAGCGGAGGTCAAAAGAAAAGGGTTGCCATTGCAGGAATCCTTGCAATGAAACCGGAGATTATGGTTTTGGATGAACCTACAGCAGGTCTTGACCCACAGGGAGTAGTGGATTTATCAATATTGCTAAAGGAGCTCAATGCTGAAGGGATCACCATTTTGATTTCAACTCACGAAGTGGATCTGGTTCCGGATTATGCAAATAAGGTTTTTGTTTTAGTGGATGGATTATTAGTCGGCGACGGAACTCCAAAAGAGATTTTTTCACGGCCTGAAATTCTTGAAATGGCAAATCTTAAGGTTCCTATTGTCACTGAACTTTTCCAGCAGTTGGAAGAGGAAGGATTTGACATGAATGGTGATTATCCATTGACCATTGATGAAGCTAAGGATAAGTTTTTAGAACTGCTCAAAAATTAATATTTTTTTTTAATTTCCTTAAATTTCATAATTATAAAACTTATAGTATTACTCCAATTAATAAAAAATAATACTTTCTTATTTTGATTAAACATTTATATTACAAAAAACATATCCTTTTATAAGGTGAATTTAGATGAGGATTGGAATATGTGATACCACATTTGCCCGTTTTGACATGGCATCGGCAGCCATTGACGAGCTTAAAAAGAATGCATATGATTTGAAAATCATTCGCCAGACTGTTCCGGGAGTTAAAGACTTGCCCGTCACAGCTAAAATCCTCATAGAAGAAGAGGACTGTGATATAGTCATGGCACTTGGAATGCCTGGACCAATGGAGAAGGATAAGATGTGCGCTCATGAGGCTTCAACCGGCCTGATTAATGCTCAATTAATGACAAACACTCATATTCTAGAGGTCTTCGTACATGAGGATGAAGAGGAGGACCCTGTCGAGCTTGCAAAGCTTGCGGAAAACAGGGCACGTGAGCATGCGCAGAACTTAATCAAGATGATGTATCACAGAAAGGCAATGAGAAAAGAAGCAGGAATGGGAATGCGCGAAGGAAAAGAGGATGCAGGACCATTATAAGTGATGAAAAATGGAATATGAATTAACTAGGCAAGACAGAAGGGATACATTTGTTGTTCTTCCTGCATATAATGAAGCGACAAGGATTCAGCCGGTAATTGAGTCCATTGCAGAGAAGGGATACAATATGGTCATCGTCAATGACGGATCATCAGACAATACTCTCGACGTTATTTTGCAATCCAAAAGAAAATATCCAAATCAGATTCATGTCTATTCATTGATTATAAATCGTGGTGTCGGCGTTGCAACCCAAACAGGCTTTGATGCAGTTCTCTTTTTTGACCCGAAATATGTTGTAAGCATGGATTCGGACGGACAGCATTCCGCCGATGATTTGGATAATGTTGTCAGGCCACTGGTTACGGGAGAAGCTCAGGCAGTGATTGGCGTCAGGCCACTTAAGGACATGCCGTTTACAAGGAATTTTGCAAACTCGGTCATGAATTTCTTAACAAAGATATTTTACAAGGTGGATGTGAGCGATTCCCAAACCGGATTCAGGGCAATAACGAATGAAGCATTGAAAAAAATCGACATCAATGCAAGAGGATACCTCATTTCATCGGAATTCATACGTGAGGTCAATGACAACAATATTCCATTTGCCGAAGTTCCGATTCAGACAATCTACACTCCGGAAACCCAAGCGAAGGGAACAAACGTTAAAGAGGCTTTCAAGATTCTAGTTCAAATGATAAAACATCAATTTTAAGGTGATTAAATGTTTTTATATTCAATATTATTCCCAATTTTATCGATTTTAGCCATTTTATGGTTCTTTTATAGATATCTAAAAGAAAAGCAATCGCTGTTGACAGTAATCTTATGGACAATATTATGGTTGTTTGTAATATTCTTTTCAATCTTTCCGAACTTCAGTGAGAGATTTGCAAGGCTCTTCGGTATTACAAGAGGATTGGACTTCATCATCATTGTAGTGTTTGTAGTGCTTTTCTACGTTATCTTCAGATTGTTCAACAGAATTGACATATTGCAGGATGAGATTAATAAAATCGTAAAGGAAGTTGCCCTTTCAAATGAAATAACTCTTGATGATGAAGAGGATGAATGATGCTTTATTTTAGGGGATGCACTGCAAGGCAAAAACAGACTGGCATTCAGGATGCAACGGAGAAGTTATTGGCTCTTGCAGGTGTAGACTATCATATTTTGGATGATGAGATGTGCTGCGGCTCGGTACTGCTTAGAACCGGCTTTATCGATGAGGCAACCGAACAGATCACAAAGAATGGCGAAATCCTGAAAGGTGAAAAAATCGTCACTTCCTGTGCCGGATGCTATAAAACACTTAAGATGGACTATGAGGGTCTGGATGTGATTCACATCTCACAGCTTCTGGATGAACTGATTGAAGAGGGCAAACTTAATTTTGATAAGAGGGATTTGAACGTCACCTATCATGATTCCTGTCATTTGGGCAGGCATATGGAAGTCTTTGACGAGCCTAGAAGAGTCATTGAAAGTGTGGCAAATGTTGTTGAAATGGAAAACAGCCGGGAGGACGGCTTGTGCTGCGGAGCCGGCGGTGGCGTAAAATCCGCCTATCCCAAAATCGCAGGGCAGATGGCAAGCTCACGCATCAATCAGGCCTGTGATACTGGCTGCAAAACACTGGTAACGGCCTGTCCATTTTGTAAGCTTAACCTGGAAAACGATGAGCTTGATGTTGTGGACTTGACTGAATTTTTGATAAGGTATGGTGTTGGCGATGAAGAGCAGTGAACTTGAAACCATGAGAAAATCCTTTGATACGGTTAAAAAGAGATCCTCTTCAATCAAGGACTCTCCATCCTCTAAAAGACTCATAAAAAGGGTTCAGGAAATCAAGAAATATTCGATTGAAAACAATCGGGAATTATATGGTCAATGTCTGGAGTCATTTAATAGAAATGACATTGAATGCAGGTTTGCCGAAACTTCAAAGGATGCATTGGACATCATTGATGAATTGCTCAGTGAAGTTGATGCAGAGGTCATTGCAAAGGCCAAGTCAAATACTCTGGGTGAAATAGATTTGAAAAATCATTTGAAGGACACAGGCATTGATGTTGTTGAAACCGATTTGGGAGACCGTATTCTGCAGCTTAAAAAAACGGACAACAAACCGGTTCATCCGACAGGGCCCGCTTCACATCTGAATGTTGGTGAAATTGCAGGCATTGTCAATGATTCGCTTGATGTTGATGTTGTCCCTGAAGCTCATGAGATCATGGAGGCCGTAAGGGCAGATGTGCTGAACCGCCTAAAAGATGCCAGTGTAGGTATAAGTGGAGCCAACGCAATAGCATCCGAAGAGGGGTCATGCGTAATGGTGCACAATGAGGGCAATATTTCAATAGTTTCCCTGAAAGATTTGCATATAATTGTAGCTGGAATCGATAAGATAGTGCCTACTTTGGAGGATGCAATCTCTCTTGTAAAGCTTGAAACCATATTTGCAACAGGAAGCTATGTGACATCATATATGAATGTTGTCTCCGGACCGTCAAAAACCGCAGACATTGAAAAGAAACTGATTAAAAACATGTACGGTGCCGAAAGGGTAGTTGTAATATTGTTGGACAACGGAAGAAGTGATGCGATTGACGAATGTCTCTACTGCATAGGCTGCGGCAACTGCATAGTGCACTGTCCGGTCTATAATGCTGTCGGAAACGAATTCGGGTTTAACAACTATCTGGGCGGACGGGGTGTTGCAATGTCAAGGTTCATTGAAGATGATGAGGCATGCTTTAACTCAGGATTGTATATGTGTACATTATGTGGACTGTGCACACTGAACTGTCCTTTGTCCATTCCGACAAATGAAATCCTTGAGAATATGAGGAAATTATCGACGGAAGTCGGATTTTATCCGAAGGCTCACGGCAAGATTAGGGAAAATGTAAGTAAAAAAAATTCGCCGTATTAGCTTATTTTTAATTAAGAGTTTTTTTTCTTTAATTATTTCGAGTTCAAAAAAAGTTGTCTGATATTGTAGAATTGCTGATTTTGTCACTTTTGATGGGGACTGTTATATTGGTGCTTGAAATGTTGACGATTATGTTTCAATTCTGTTAAGGCAAATATGATTTC
>NZ_JBGVFE010000092.1:0-2358 GCF_045120835.1 Methanobrevibacter sp. | reverse complement strand
TTTCAATGAAAAAGACTATTGCAATTGTTTTAGCTATGTTCCTGTGCATTTCTTTAATGACTGCTTGTACAGGAGAGGACAATACGCAGACAACTGAAACTACTGTTCCGGCAAGTCATATTGAGACTATGAATATGGAAGACACTCTTCCTGCTGGTACCAGCCCAACTCAAACAACACTGAATGAGCCTGGGGAGACTCACAATGCAGATTATTATTCTGTGTGTACGAATTGCACGAAGTCCGAAGTAGAGCAGTTTGCGAAAGAAGTCCGGGAATGCATCCTTGCAGAGGACTGGGAAAGATTGTCTGAATTTGTTGCCTATCCTATCACAATTGCTGGTGTTACATATGAAGATAGCACTTCCTTTTTGGCAGCTCCATTTGAAGCACAACTGGATGAAGATTCGATTGAAGCGATTCGTAATGAGAGTTGTATCGATATGTTCTGCAATTACGCCGGAATTATGATGGGAAATGGTGAGGTTTGGATCGGTGAAGTGCTGAATAAAGACTATTCGTCGGCAGGCCTTCATGTAATTGGTCTCAATATTCTGAAAGTAACTGAGGATGTTCAATAAGCCATAACAACTATTGCAAGCTAGGATCTACAGTTATTGACAAATGAACGAGAGAGTCATATAATACAGAAAAATTGAAAGGAAAACTGACAATGTATCGTTATTGCTTTAATGTAGTAAATAACAAGTCCGCCATGGTTATGCCTAAGCATAACGTCGGGCTTACATTGTCATACTCTTTTTTAGAATAACTTTATAGCAAGGATTATAGAAAAGATACAGTGCAAGCCGAAATGAAAGTTTCAGCTTGCACTTTTTTATTTTTGATGGGAGGAAAGAAAATGGAACACAAAGGAACGCAGTTAATTGAAACACCCAGACTCATTCTAAGAATGGCACAGATGACGGATGCAGAACCGATGCTCCGCAATTGGGCTTCTGATCCGGAGGTTACCAAGTTTTTGACCTGGCCTACCTATCAGAGCATTGATAGTGCATATACCATTCTGGATATGTGGATCAAAGAATATGAGAAGCCTGATTTCTATCAGTGGATGATTGAACTGAAAGAAATTGGGGAGCCTATCGGTTCTATAAGTGTTGTCCATCATCGGGATGATATTGCAGAGGCTGAAATAGGTTATTGTATTGGCCAATCCTGGTGGCATAAGGGCATCATGACTGAGGCTCTGACAGCGGTGATGCAGTTCCTGTTTACGGAAGTTGGGGTGAATCGGATTGAAGCCAAACATGATATTAATAACCCCCATTCTGGTGGTGTCATGCAAAAGTGCGGCATGAAGTATGAGGGTACAAGCCGTGCATCTGATCGTAATAACCAGGGAATCTGTGACATTGCGCAGTATGCAATTCTTCGGGAAGATTTGGGTTAACAGATAAAGGCGTCAGTACAAATACACTGACGCCTTTCGTTATAATTTCTGTTCAAATGCAAGCCATTTGGAACCATAGGTATCAAACATGAATCTCACACCATACTCATTTTCAACATAGAAAGAGAAAATCTTATACCAGCCGCGTAATTCATCACGCGAAAATGAGTCTGGGAGAATTGGTTCGATCCAAAGCTGCGTGTAATCTTTCAAATTCTCACGTGCTACTGGCGCTCCATGAGGGAGATACCCTACGGTAAAGGCAGGAGGAAGCACCCTCAGGTTATGGAGTTCCTCGAAGGGAATCGTTTGTCCTGCCACGAAAACAACATTCTTTTGAATAGCATTTACAATGCCCCAGCCGTGCTCTGATTCCCAGACAGGCTCACCGTGGAGAATGGGCAGGGTAGAGGCATCCAATATTTCTGTAGACATCATCACATTACTGGAACCTATATCTCGACCAAGAAGATAGTCCACCGTCACACCATACAGATCCGCAAGGCGAGAAATTGTTTCGATGCCGGGAACTTTTTTGCCGGATTCCCACTGGCTGACAGCAGCTTGAGTCAGACCCATTTTCTGAGCCAACTGAACAGTTGTCAGTCCGGCCTGCAGGCGAGCTTCTTTGAATCGGTAAGACACCACTTTCCACCTTCTTTCTTTTTTATTATAGATTAAAGCACCCTAAATATCAAGTTCCCTTAAGAATTAGTCTATCAGATGCCTCATTCCTTAAGATTTGTTGAACAACTTGTAATCCTTGTATCAAATCGATATAATAAATAAAAATTGTATTCGGAGGTGTTTGGATGCAAACGGTAGAAAATGCGGTAACTGGCTACGCGCAACAGATACTGAACCAGGTACGTCGTGTTGTTGTCGGTAAGGACAATGTTCTGCTGTGGGTTTTGGCAGCCATTTTGGCGAAAGGACATATTCTT
>NZ_JBGVFE010000091.1:0-43173 GCF_045120835.1 Methanobrevibacter sp. | reverse complement strand
TAAATCGAATGTCAATATTTTTGGAGCGACGGTAACCTTGCCTACTCCAGTAATAATTTTATAAGCTTCAAACGCTTCAAGACAACCAATCAGATTTGGTGTAGGTCCAATTACTGGTGGAACACCTGAAGTTACATTTTTCAAAGCTTCAACAGTTTCTTCTGTTAATTCTTTTCCTATTGAAGGCAAATTGAACATTTCCTCATATGTCTTGTCACTGTTGGGTAAAAATACTGTGATTTGACCTAATGTGCCGTGAATTGCCCCGTGGACGTAAGGGATTCCCTTTTCCTTTGCGGTCCTTGAAACGATAACTCTTGTCAGAACGTTGTCAAGTGCATCAATTACGATATCCGAATCCCCTATGACTTTATCAATGTTAGTTTGATCAACATGCTCGTTGAAGGTGGTTACTTTGACATAAGGGTTAATTAATCTTACCTTTTCAGCGGCAACGGCACTTTTGTCAAGACCCAAATCTGCTATGGATGCCAATGTTTGTCTGTTTAGGTTTGACAGATCAAATGCATCTTTATCGACCAGTACGAGCTCGCCAATACCCATTCTTGCAAGCATTTCAATAGTCTCTCCACCAATTCCTCCACAGCCGATGACTGTGATTTTTGCATCTTTAAACCTTTGCTGTTCGCTTTTAGTTACTATACTCATTTGACGGGAAGCAATTTCCCAGTATCCATCACCAATGTATCTTGTTGGCATATTATCTCACCTTTAAATATTTCTTCTTAATTTTGGCAGTATTTCCATAAATGCATCAAGCGCATCTTCATAAGTTTTATAGTCATTTCCCTTAATCAGTCCATTTTCATTAATGATTAAGTTATTCAGCTCTATTTTTTCCTCATCAATTGATAGGATTTCATCATCAATCTGTTTTTTTGTATCTTCAAGGTTTATTGTAAAAGGAAGTTTATATGAAAATGAATCTTCCGCATACTCGATACTGATGTACTCGTTATCATCAATTTCCGATAAATTTAATGTGACTTTTTCAAAACCTTGTGATTTTAATTCATTGTTGATGAGCTTAAATTTATCCTCTTCAACAATTTTATCAATCCTGTCCACCTCAACTATACAATAGCTATTAAAATCCCTAACTTTGACAATTTCACAATCCGTTTTTGATAGGATATAGTCTTCACAGTTGTTAATTCTGTCAATTTTATCTTTTGTAGTTTTTGTATTAGTGGGGATTCTGGTTGCAAGGCAGGTTGTTGATCTGGAATAGGGGATATCGTTTTCATTCAGATATTCATGGATTTCCTTTGAATCCAATTTGGCTTCGATGAATGGGGTTTCAAATCCTTTGCCATATGTAACAAGTATTCCTGGCCTGTCGATTACCAGATCACTAATGTTGTTTCCATCACAAATGAAATCAAATCCTTTTTGGGTGGCCGATTCCTTTATTTTAGAATACATTAGATTCCTGCAGGTATAACATCTGCGGGGGTCATTGGACAGGAAGTAGGAGTCTTCATAAAAATCAATATCTATAACTTCATGCTTTATTCCAAAGGATTGAGTAACTCTTTTGGTATTTTCAATAAATCCTGTTGGAAACAGATGGTTATTTATTGTAATGGCTAAGGTGTCTTTTGCAACTTTTGAAGATAAGTAAGCCATCAGTGTTGAGTCGGCCCCTCCTGAAAATCCAATGGCCACCTTTCTGTCCTTTAAAATATTTTTGACAATATTTATCTTATCCTCTAAGTCCATGATATCCCTTTAAAAATGTTAAGAGCATCAGAGATGCTCTTCTGTTTTATTGAGTTTTTTTATATTTAGGAGTTATTTCACTCAATTAATATTTCTGTGTTTTATATATTTTTACGTTTTGGAGACAAAAAAACAATTGGTTGTTTTGTTTTCACCCGAGCTATGGAAAATATAACAATAGTTATTTTTTCCAATAATATCAATAATGTTATTTCACATATAAATACTTTGTTATTTTATTCACTTTGCAGAGTTTTTGAAATTTTTTGCAGTTCTGTCAAAAATCATAAAATTTAAATCAAATGAAAATTATAACAATTGTTAAAAAAAGAGGTTGGTGGTAAAATGAACTTCAAGTTAAAGTTTAAAGACATAAATGAATCACGTGAATTAACTGAAAATTATACCGTACAGGATTTGTTAAATGATTTGGGATTGTCTGCTCAAACTATAGTTGCAAAGCAGAATGGGGAATTGACAATTGAGGACAGCATTATTGATGACGGTGATGAGATTCAGTTGGTGCAGATAATATATGGCGGTTGAACTATTGGACTATCCCAAAACCTGATAGATTATCTCAAAAGCAAAAAATGCCATAAAACATACCATCCCATAATTTAAAAACATTGTTTTAATTGGATTTTTAAGTGCAATTTCCGTTTTCTTTCCATTGAATCTTGCTTTTTTGAATTTTGAAAATCCGTATATGCCAATAATTAATGATGAGAATATGATGAGCACATAAATCAGAAGAATTCCAAAATCGAATAGGTTGAAGCTGCTTTGTAGGGATGCAGCAGAGTTTGCAATGACTATACTCACCACTGATCCCATTAGGTTAACGATTAGGTGCAGTATTATTGTGTAGATTATCTTTCCGGTTTTTATGTAAACGTATGCTAAAAATCCACCCATCAAAAGGGCATAGAAGAATTGGTTCAGGTTTCCATGAAATAGTGCAAATATGACTGCCGAAAGTATTATGGACACTTTTGCACCATATTTGATTGTCCGGTCTATTAACAATTTTCTGAATAATATTTCTTCAAATATCGGAGCCATTATGCTAATTACCAGCAGATTAAACCAAATGTCTGCACTGTTTATTAATTCCTGAACGGGATTTGCAATATTGCTTTGCAGACCTGAACTAAGGAGGTAGGTAATGATCAGTCCGATGATGTTGCCTATCCACATCAGTGTCAGGGTAATTCCAATGTATAGGATAAAAGTTTTGACATTAACCTTGGTCTTTTCAACTTTGACGTCATCTATTTTTTTCATTAACCAGTAAAAGATTGGAAATGGTAGAATGTAATTGCAGATTGATGACAATGTGCTTATGAAATTAATGTCATTTAAATATTGTGGATGGATCATATTGAATATATTTAAAACTATTATCTGGCAAATAAGTGCCAACACTCCCAATATAAGGTAATTGAATCCTATTTTTGAGAAAAACTTTTTGTAAATATTCATATTTCCACCTTTTTTTAAAATTGTTTTTAGTTAATTGTATTTAACTGTATCTATCAAAAATTTAGGCATTCCAAAATATTTATATAATATTATCAACAAATTTAGTCATACCTAAAAAATGGAGATTGTGTTTTGACAGGGAGTTGGCATTCAATAAGGGAGACAAATTTGGTTGTTTAATGTCCAATTCATTGTTTAAGAAAAATTCAATTATAAATTTTAGGTTATTTCTTGAAAGTTTTTGTTTCGGGGAATTAAAAATTAAAAAAGGATGGTATAAAAATGAAACGTAATGATATTATTAAACAGTGTGTAGAACATAAACATGCATTAATTTTTGCAGCAGGTGTTGCAACAGCCATTATTGGTAAAAAAGTAATAGAATCACAAGCTTTTAAAGATGCAGCAACCAGGGGAATGGCAACAGTAATCTCAGCTAAAAAAGATGCTGAAGAAGCTTTTCAAGACATGAGAGAAAATGCTGAAGATATTGTTGTAGATGCAAACGCTGATACCAAAAAAGAAATCTATGTCGAATCAAAAGAATAAGCACTATTTTTTGTGATGAAAATGAAGTATCAAGTAATGCATGATGGTGGGTCTCGCTTAAGGGTCCGTGCCGGCCAATGGGCTTTCACTAAAGAGGAAGGCTATGGCCTCGCTTCATTACTTTTAAATCATGATTTTATCGATGAGGTTTTCACATCTCACAGAAACGGCAGTATCATTATATACTATGATGGAGATGTTGAAAACAGGCAGAAGATTTTAGACATCTTAAACGGAATCACCTTGGATGATTTGGTTGAGGCCGAACCAACACAGACTCAGCTTTCAAGAGAAATTACAGACGACTTTTACTTAAAATTGTCAAAAATGATTTCCCGCAGGTTGCTTGGAAGATGGTTTTTGCCGATGCCGATTAAAAATGCATTAACCATTTATCATGCTATGAGATATGTCTGGGAAGGTTTGGACAGTCTGACAAGCTTCCGTGTAGATGTGGCTTTGCTTGATGGTGCTGCAGTTGCCGGTGCTTTGATGCAAAGGCAATATCAGCCTGCAAGTTCCATGATGTTCTTATTGTCAATCTCCGACGCTTTAGAAGATTATACAGTACAAAAAGCTAAAAATACTTTAAAAGACAGTTTGGCTTTAAATATTGATACAGTCTGGGTAGTCGGAGAGGATGGAACTGAAGAGCAAGTTTCCGCTATGGATATTAAGAAAGGAGATAAAATCAAGGTTCACATGGGTGATGTCATTCCTGTGGATGGAAAAGTAGTTGACGGCGAAGGTATGGTTAATGAAGCTTCAATGACTGGAGAACCGTTGGCAGTTCACAAAACTTTTGGAAAAACTGTACATGCTGGAACAGTTATGGAAGAAGGAAACATTACTGTTGAAGTCTATTCTATGAACAAGGAAACAAGATTGAATAAGATCATTGATCTGATTGAAAATTCCGAGGAACTGAAAGCTGAAACTCAAAGCAAGGCTGAAAAATTGGCCGATTCCATTGTTCCATATAGTTTCCTGGCAACAGCCCTGACATATCTGATTACAAGAAATTCAACAAAGGCATTATCCGTGCTTATGGTCGATTTCTCATGTGCAATTAAATTGACAACACCTCTATCAATAATATCTGCAATGCGCGAAGCATCAGACAACAGGATGATGGTTAAGGGAGGCAAATTCCTTGAAGCCTATGCAAATGCCGATACAATCGTATTTGACAAAACAGGAACATTAACTAAAGCAACACCAAAGGTTGTTGAAGTCATTCCAATGTCAAGAAGATACAAGCGTGATGAGATTTTAAGGATGGCCGCATGTATCGAAGAGCATTTCGCACACAGTATAGCTACAGCCATTGTAAAACAGGCCGAAAAGGAAGGTCTCAAACATGAAGAGGACCACAGCGAAGTTGAATATATTGTGGCCCATGGAATTGTAACGGAATATGACGGCAAACGTGCGGTAATTGGATCTGGACATTTCCTGTTTGATGATGAGAAGGTCAAAGTAACCAAAACCCAAGAGAAAAAAATAGCGGAAAAATCATCAAAGCATTCTGTGGTCTATTTGGCTATTGATGGAAAACTTGAAGGCCTTATCTGTATTGATGATCCGGTTAGGAATGAAGCGAAATATGTAATTCAGGAGCTAAAGGCATTGGGTATTGAAAATATAATAATGCTTACCGGAGATAGCGAAAGCGGTGCTAAGGCAGGTGCTGAAGCGCTTGGAATATCACAATATCGTTCGCAGGTACTTCCAGAGGATAAGTCAAGGATTGTCGAAGAACTGAAAGAGGAAGGCAAAACCGTAATCATGGTTGGTGATGGCATAAACGATTCGCCTGCCCTTGCTGCGGCTGATGTATCCGTTTCAATGAAGCATTCATCAGACATTGCCCGTGAAGTGGCGGACATATCATTGCTGTCTGATGATTTGTATGACCTTGTTACCTTAAGAAAGCTAAGCGTTGGAATGCTTGATAAGATCAACACCAACTATCGCAATATTGTTGCGGTAAATGGCTCACTCTTGGTTATGGGAGTGCTGGGTGTAATCCCGCCGTCAACATCATCAATGATACATAATTTATCTACCATGGTATTTGGTGCGATGAGTACGAAATCTGTTTTAGGTGATGATAATATTGAAGTAGAAGCTATTGAAGTGGCTGATGCTTCATAATTTTTCTTTTTTATTTGATTTTTTTTAAAGTTTTTATACTATTAATGCAATACTTATTAGTGTATAAAAATTATTAAGTGATGTAATGTTTGAAAATTATAAGAATAAATTTATTCCATTAATTTTACCAATCTGTTTGATTGTTTTCTGGTATTTAATTACTGAGGGATTAGGTATTGTAAATCCATACATATTGCCTGGTCCTATTACAGTTTGTGAATCTGCCTGGACATTAATATTAAGTGGAAAACTTCTTACAAATACTTTAGATACATTATACAAGGTATTTGGTGGTTTAATTTTAGCAGCAATTGTTGCTATTCCATTAGGTATTCTGCTTGGGTGGTACAAAACCTTGGAGGATATTGCAACCTTGGTTATCAGTGTCTTAAGGCCAATTCCTCCTGTTGCTTGGATTCCGTTTTCAATATTATGGTTTGGAATTGGTATGTTTCCTGCAGTATTCATTATTTTTATGGGATGCGTATTCCCAATATTGGTTTATACAATTGATGGAGTTAAAAGGACTGATAAGGTTTTAATAGAATCTGCCCAGACTTTGGGTGCAAGTGATTGGAACGTTTTAAGAAGAGTTATTCTGCCTTCAACAGTTCCATATATTGTATCAGGACTGAAAGTTGGAATAGGTATAGCTTTGATGTGTACAATTTCAGCTGAAATGGTAGGTTCAAGTAGTGGTTTAGGTTATATGATTTTAACAGCAACTAGTTTATTTGACCCAGGTACGACCGTTGTTGGAATGTTGGACATTGGGTTAATTGGTATTGTCTTTGATTTTGTATTTACTAAAGCGCAAGAGAGGATATTCTGGTAGGTGTTGATATGTCCATTGAAGTGAAAGATATTAACAAATCATTTAAAAGTAAAAAAACAGATCAACTATCAGTTTTAGAAGATATTAATCTAACTATTGATGACGGAGAATTAGTTTGTCTTTTAGGCCCTTCAGGTTGTGGCAAAACCACTCTATTAAGATTGATTGCAGGTCTTGATCATCCAAGTTCCGGAGAGATTATTGCAAATGGTGAAGTTGTTAAGGAACCATCAGGTGATCGGGCAGTAATTTTCCAACAATATTCATTATTCCCATGGTTAACTGTACTGCAGAATGTAACATTTGGTCTTGAGATGACAAAACAGGGTACAAAAGAGGAAAATATTGCGGCTGCCGAGAGATACCTGACCAGTGTTGGCCTGATTGACTTTAAGGATAGCTACCCTCATGAACTTTCAGGGGGTATGAAGCAAAGGGTTGCAATAATCAGGTCCCTGCTTAATCATTCACCAATCCTGCTCATGGATGAGCCATTTTCTGCATTGGATATGCAAAACAGGCACAGGCTTCAAGAACAGCTGATTGGGGTTTGGAAAAGATTTGAAAACACAATAGTTTTTGTAACTCACGATGTTGATGAAGCAGTATATCTGGCGGATAAAATTGTTATCATGGGTAAAAATCCTGGAAGAATTGACAATATCGTTGAAGTGGATATTGAAAGACCAAGAAAAAGGGATTCAGAAGAATTCATTACACTTCAAGAATCAATTGTAGAAAAATTAGATATGGGAGAATAGTTATAATTTGGCTATTAATGTCCCATAATTTCCATTTTTTATTCCTTCATAGACATAATCCAGAGCATTTAAAATGGAAGTATTTAAATCATTATTTTTTGCCAGATATGCGGTTATGGCCGCTGATAAGTTGCATCCGGTTCCATGAAGATTATCGGTTTTGATTAATTCTTGTTTTACTGTTGAAACTTCCCCATCAATATTGATGGTGTTTATGCCATCCAAATGGCCTCCGGTGATTAGACTGTCGCATTTAATTTTATGCGAAGCGGCTGCTGCATCTTCTTTTGAATTTATTTTTAACTTTGTTAATTTTTCGGCTTCTGAGATATTCGGTGTTGTTAAAACAGCTTGGGGAAGCAGGTATTTATTTAAGGCGTTTGCCAAATCCTCTTTAGTCAGGTCTCCACCTGATGTTGCAACCATTACCGGGTCAACAACTGCCTTTAGATTATACTCTTTAATCTTTTTTGAAACTGATTTGATGATTTCTGGTGAGTATAACATTCCGGTTTTAATGAATTCCACATCATAGGAATCCATTACGGAATCAATCTGTTCACATATATATTCTTCACTGACTGGAAGTGTTGAAAAGAACTTATATGGATTTTGAGAAGTTAGGGCAGTTACGATACCGGTTCCATAAACGCCAATTGCCTGAAATGTCTTTAAATCGGCAAAAACCCCGGCACCTCCTGACGGGTCCACGCCGGCAATGCTCATCACAATCATCTAATCAGCTCGTGTAACCTTCAAACGTTCGCTTCCACGGAAAGATTCAACATTGACCTTTAATTCTTTCAGGTATTGTCTTGTGTGTGTCTTTTCACCATGAATCATGATTTCTCCCAAATCTTCAGTGGTATTCACGTCCAATGCCATGAAGAATGAATCATGAACCTGCGGATTCAGTTTCTTCTTTTCGGCAATATTGACATGCTCCTTATAGCTGAACCCTTCATAGCGGGTGCGGATGGCCATAGGTTTCATAATTATCATGTTTGTTCCGCCCCCTTTTGATGGGACAATGATAAAGTCCAGACTTTTTGCAGCATCGATTACCATTTTGACATTGGTTTTTCCAATCAGGGGAACATCGCTTGGAACGATCATGATTTTTCTGGTCTTCCCTTTGCAGTATTTCATTGCCTGGGTCAGTGCCTTGTTTAAATTGGAATTTTCATTTTCCAGAACGGTTTCTACATTCAGACTTTTTGCATAGCTTAAAACATCTTCGTCACGGCTGATGATTAATATTTTATCAACGTGTCTTTTTAAAGCATCGGTAACGTCATGAAGCATCACTTTCAAGAGTTTTTCCCTTTCTTCATCGGATAGAAAAGGGGATAATCTTGTTTTTGCATTTTTGAATGTAGTAACAGGTATTATTGCATGAATGTTATCCATAGTATCACTAGTATGTTTTAGCTATTAGGGCAACGTATTTGGCATCTTTTCCGCTGGCTATGCATTTGCCTTCGGACACTTCTTCCTGAATGCCCAAGACGTCATAACCGGTTTTTTCTTCAATTTCATGGCCGACATCTTCATCTCCGCACCACAGGAATTTAACAACATTTCCGGATTCTATTAATTCTGGAATTTCATCCAAACTTTCTGCAAATTTGACATGTTCTTCCTGGAAAGCCAATGCCTGGGCAGATAGGCTTTCGGATGATTTGTCTAGAAGTTCAATGATGTTGTCAGCCAATGAATCATCCAAAGGTATTTCAATTTTCTCTTCTTCGTCCCTTCTCATTGCTATTGTAATGTTGTTTTCCAAATCACGAGGTCCCAATTCAAGTTTTATTGGAGTTCCCTTCAATTCCCAATCATTGAATTTCTTGCCCGGTCTGATGTCTCTGTCATCAATATTGACTCTTAGGCCGTTGGATTCAAGGATGTCCTTAATTTCTGAGCATTTTGCCAAGACCTCTTCCTTTCCTTTTTTAAATAAGATTGGGATTATTGTTACTTGGTTAGGTGATACTTTTGGCGGCAGGCGCAAACCTTTGTCATCTCCATGGATTCCAATGACTGATGCGATAACTCTATCTGATACTCCTGCACAGGTTTGATAAACAAGTTTATGTTCTCCGTCCTTATCTTCAAAGGTTATATCGAAAGTTTTGGCAAAAGTCTGGCCTAAATTATGGATTGTACCAATCTGCAGGGTTTTACCGTTTGGCATTATAACGTCGAAGGCCATTGTGTAGTCAGAGCCTGGGAACTTGTCCCATTCAGGTCTTTTTGATATCAGATATGGGATTCCCAAATCATCAAAGAATTCCTTATACATTTCAATGAAGTCCTGAATCTGCTTGTCGGATTCCTCTTTTGTTGCATGGGCGGTATGTGCTTCTTTAAAAGTAGTAATTTCCCTTACTCTGATTAAAGGCCTTGTGTGTTTTGTTTCATATCTGAATGTGTTTACAATCTGATACATCTTAATTGGAAGATCGATGTGTGTCCTAATCCAAAGGGAATACATAGGATAGATTGCAGTTTCACTGGTTGGCCTTAGGGCAAGGTGTTCGTTTAAGTCAGTTTGCCCACCTTTTGTAACCCAGTATACTTCATCCTCAAATCCCTTAACGTGAATACCTTCCTTTGCAAGCTCAGTTTCAGGAACAAGCATTGGGAACAGTACTTCTTCATGGTCCTTATCCAATAATTTTTTAATAATGTTCATTGAGTGTTTTCTTATCTGAAAACCGTATGGTCTCCAAACTGCCATTCCCTTAATAGGATATCTTGAATCAGTAATGTCTGCTTGTTCTAAAATGTCATGAAACCATTCGTCAAAATTTTCCACCATATCACCTAGAATAATTTTTATAATATTAAATTATCTGTTTTTAATAAGTATTAAATTATTTGATTTAAACAATCATTAAGAAAGTTATTTATAATTATCATTTACATATATAAGTAATGTATAATTTAATTCAGGAGATATTATGAGCAATAGGAAAATACAAATGCCTCGTGAAGTTTACATCGATCCGGGTATTATAAAAGACACTGGTGAGATTTGTAAATCTCTGCATTTAGACAAAAAGATTTTAATCGTTACAGGGTCTCATACATATGATGTAGGTGCAGTACCTGTAATCGAAAGCCTTGAAAAAGAGGATATTGAATATGATGTTGTAAAAGTTAACAATGCGTCTGAAGATTCAATATCTGAAGTTGAACAATACATTACACCGGATACTACTGTTTTAGGCATTGGCGGAGGTAAAGTTATTGATGTGGCTAAACTCTCTTCATATAATCAGGGCGTATATTTTGTTTCCATGCCAACAACCGCTTCACATGACGGTATTGTATCTCCTATGGCATCAATAAAAAATCCTAATACTTCAATATCTGTTAATGCACACTCCCCGATAGCTGTAATTGCAGATTCTGAAATCCTCGCACAGTCACCATTCAGATTGCTTGCTGCAGGATGTGCCGATTTGATTGCAAACTTTACTGCTATTAAGGATTGGGAATTGGCGCATAGATTGAAAAATGAGTCATTTTCAGAGTCCGCTGCAGCATTGTCAATAATGTCTGCTCATCTGATTACTGACAATATTGCCAATATCAAGCCCAATCTTGAGCCTAGTGCAAGAATAGTTATGAAATCCCTGTTCAGCGGAGGAATGGCAATAAGCATTGCAGGTTCCAGTCGTCCGGCAAGCGGATCTGAACATCTCTTCTCACATGCGCTGGACAAGATTTTAGACAGGCCTGCCCTTCACGGTGAGCAGTGCGGTATTGGAACAATAATGATGATGTATCTTCATGGTGGAGATTGGAAAGCAATTAGGGAAGCTTTAAAATCAGTACAGGCTCCAACAACTGCAAAGGAATTGAATATTGCAGATGATGATATTATCGAGGCATTGGTGATGGCTCATAAAATCAGGCCTGAGAGATATACTATCTTGGGAGACAACGGAATTTCTAAAGAAGCCGCCTATGAATTGGCTCATAAGACAGAGGTGATTTAAATGATTACATTGATAGGTAAAGATTTAGCAAAAGAAGGTCAGGAATTTGTTTTTTTAGGTCCTGCTGATGAATGTGAAAACTGCAGATTTAAATCATCTTGCGTTGGAAACTTGGAATTAAACAGGAAATATGTGGTTACTGACGTGAAGGAAAATGAACAGAAATGTCCGATTCATTCTGGTGGGGCTGTAATTCCTGTTGAAATTGACAGGGCTAAAATAGATGTATTGACCACTTCCAAAAACATCTTTGAAGGTTCAACATTCACATTTAATGCTCCCGACTGTGATGAGAAATGTGATTTCCATGACTTGTGTTTTCCTGACGGATTGATTGAAGACGACAAATGCATCGTGTTGGAAAATCTTGGTAAACATAAAGAGGAATGCAAAAAAGGTTTAAAACTTAATAAACTTACTTTAGGGTTCGTGGTATAGTGAAAAATGCTAGCAGTAATGATTCAAGTAAAAGGAATGCAGGCTACAAGGCTGCAGAATATGTTGAAGATGGAATGGTTTTGGGACTTGGAACAGGTTCAACAACCCATTATTTCATCGAAAAAGTAGGAATGAGAATTGCCGATGAGGGAATTAATGTCATGGGAATTCCAACATCATTCCAGTCATTATTAAAGGCAAAGGAATGCAACATTCCAATAACAACCCTTGAAGAGCATGACATTGACTTGTCAGTTGACGGAGCAGATGAGGTCGACTCCGAGTTCAATCTAATCAAAGGAGGGGGAGCCGCCCATACCAAAGAAAAGATTGTCGATTATGCTGCAGATAAATTCATTGTCATTGTTGATGAATCCAAAGTTGTTGAGGAGTTAGGTGATTTTCCAGTCCCTGTTGAAGTGCTTCCTGATGCATCACGCAGAGTCATCAAAGAACTGGAAGATATGGGGGCAACTTGTGAGATTAGAATGGCTCAAAGAAAAGACGGTCCGGTAATAACAGATAACGGCAACTTTGTAATCGATGCCAAATTTGAAAAGATAGATTCTCCTGCACATCTGGAAATTGACTTGAATACCATTCCAGGCGTTGTGGAGAACGGAATATTCTCACAGATGGTCGATAAGGTAATTGTTGGAACTCCTGAAGGTACTAAAGAGTTATAGGTGATAATGTGCCTATTTTTGATATTCCTGATATGAAAGATTTGATTTACAAGGCAGCCATTGTTCTGGGAGCCATGATTGTATTTTATGGTGTATTATGGTTGCTTGCGACATTAGGGATAATTCCGGCAATCGTTGCGGCAATATTTCCGCAAATTGTGATAATTATCCTAGGTTTATTCATTATTTACACTGCTGTGGACCGCAGAAAGAAATATTATTAAAAAAAGAAAATTAAAAGAGATTTATTAAATCTCTTATTTTTTAACTGTTATTTTTACTTTTTTAGCTACTTTATCGAAGTATGCGTTACCTGCAAAGCTGACTGTAGATTTGTAAGTTCCTTTTTTAGTCAATTTGGTAATCTTAAATGTAGCTTTACCTTTTGCGTTTGTAGTTGCTTTAAAGGTTTTACCTTTAACTTTAATGGTAACTTTTGCATTTGCGATAGCTTTACCTGATTTGGATTTTAAGGTAACTGCATATTTTTTGGTTTTCTTTTTAGCCTTGAATGTTTTCTTTTTAGCAGTAAGTTTACTTGCTTCTTTGGTGATTTTTACAGTTGCAGTTGCAGTTGCTGCTTTGTATGCATCGTCACCATCGAAAGTAACTGTAGCCTTTAAAGAACCTGTTGCAGTAGCCTTAAGGGTTACAGTAGCAACACCATTTGCATCGGTAATTGCTTTGTAATCAACACCATTTAAGTTAACAACAATTTCTTTACTTGCTAATGGAGTAGATCCTGCTTTAAGTGTAACCTTGTAGGATGAACCTTTTTCAATTTCTTGCAGATAGACTGATTTTTCAGGTGCAGTTAATGTGGCAGAGGTTCTATCATCAGTAACTGTAACTGTTGCATTTCCATTTGCAGATGCATAGTTATCATTTCCGGCATATGAAATTTTTGCGGTGTAATTGCCTGCAGTTAAATCCAATGGAATGCTTGCAATACCTTTTTCATCAGTTGTAGCAGTATAATTGACTCCGTCAATGTTTGCTATAATATTCTGTTTGGCTATTGCTTTTCCGTTTTGGTCAATTAAAGTTACATTCAGGTTTCCTTTTTTGTATCCTGCTGAAACATCATCTGCGTTAAGGGTAACACTTTCCTTATCGGAATAGGTTCTGATTACATTATCTGCTGACTGATATTTGTTGTCAGCTCTTGCAAGGTAGGTTACGAATGTCGGTGGGAAAGGTAATGAGTCCAGTTTATATGAATTTGTTCCTATGGTTACATTGTAGTATCCGCCACCGAGGAGAATACCGATTCTGCTTCCTGTAATTGTGTTGTTGAATATTACTTCATTTCCAGATCCGTATGCAGTAATTCCGCTAATTTTTGAATCTTTGATGGTATTGTTGTAAACTGTGTGTCCTTTTGAATGCATAAGGTAAATACCTTCTTTGGAACCAGTAATTGTGTTGAATGCAATGGTTACATTAGGTCCGGTTCCGTGTCTTGTATCGATACCATGGTTAACGGCGTTTGAAACTGTATTTTCTACAATAATTGCATTAGGGGAACCAAAGTTCATAATACCGGTAGTGTATACATCATGTACGGTGTTTTTACTGATGATGCTGTCGGAAGAGTATTGTTCGAAAATACCCCATGATGCGCCAGTAACGTCACATCCGGTTATAACTAATTTTTTGTTTGATTCTGCATAGATTCCTGCGGTTTTATATTCATTTGTATTGGCGTTTACTTTTGTAGTGTCATATTTAGGGTACTGTCCTATGATATTCAAATCACTTACAACAACGCCGGTTGTGTTTAAAACGTATAGCACTGCATTGTATCCCACTGCATATCCTCCCTCAGCAGTTGCTGATTTAACTTTTGCTGGAACATTATTTAGGTAGGTTGTCTGTGAGAAATTGGATACTACACATCCTACTAAAGTAGCATTGTTTCCGAAAATTTTGATGTTCTTATCTGTGTAAATGCAGATGTCGTTATAAACTGCATTTTTGGTGAATACTAATGAATCCCCATCTGACATGCCGTTTATCATGGTTTGAATATTGTCGCTGGTAGCCCCTTCAACAACATTCCATTCGGTTCCGGTCTTTTTCAAGATTGTATCGTAATCAATTGAAATGTCTTTAGGAGCATCAATTCCGGTATATGCAACATAGTTTGGTGAGTAGCTGGACATGTCACTAAAAGTACCCATCATGTTTGTAGCGCTTTGGTAGTCTGATTTTGCTTCAGCGACATAATATACGAATGTTGGTGGATATGGTAAGTTGTCTAATGCGAAGGTGTTTTCACCTATGGTAATGTCTGAATATCCTCCGCCTAATAAAACGCCGATTCTGGATTTTTGCATTTTATTTCCGTTAATTTTTATGTTGGATGAACCGTAACATGAAATGGAACTGATTGTACAGTTTATCAATGTGTTGTTTGCTGCGGTGTGTCCTTTTGAGTGCATTAGGTAAATTCCTTCTTTTGAAGCGATTATGGTATTGTTAATTACCTGTACATTTGGTCCGGTTCCATGTCTAACGTCGATACCGTGATTTTTAGCATTGATAATCTTATTTTGTTCAATTTGTGTTCTGGCTGAACCGAAGTTTAGAATTCCGGTCACTTCCTGATTTTGAATTGTGTTTTTAGTTATTTTACCATCATTACAATATTGTAAATACAATCCCCATGAAGATCCATCCAAAACATTGTTGTTAAATGTCATGTTATCTGAATTCATTGCATAGACTAATGCATTGGAATATGTTGAGGAACTGTTTGCACCGCCTATGATTGTCAATCCGTTAATTGTAACTCCAGTAGTTTTAACAATGTATAGTGTTGCAAGGTTTGCAATTGCATATCCACTTTCATTTGTTGGTTTGTAGATTATTTCTGGAGTGTTATTTATTGAAGGATTGTCATATCCGACTAATTTTGCACCATTACCGTTTACAGTAATGTTTTTGTTGATATAAATGCAGATGTCAGTATATGTTCCCTCTTCGAAGTTTAATGTATCACCATCGGACATACTATTTATTGTATCTTGTATCTCAGAGCTGCTTGAACCTGCGTTAATAGTATGTTGTGCTGATAACTTTTCATCGTCACCTTGACTGATTGTTGATACATCATCAGTTTGTTGTAATGAATCAGTATCTGAAATTTCTTCAGCAAATACTGCACTTGAGCTTATAATTACAACAAAAACTAATAATATAGCTAATATTAAGTTATTTTTATTCATTATTTCACTCTTCATTAAAATTTAATCATTGCTTATTCATAAAAAAAATCGATAAGCAACTAATTATATATTGTATTTTTTATCATATTTAAATTGAAATGTCTTTAATATGATATATAACATTGTTAAGAAATGTTAAAGCACTAATCGATTGTTTATTTTTCTTTTTTTTGGTTAAATTTTAACAAAATTTATATAGTGATGCTAAATAAATACTTTAATGTATAATCAATATTAAAGTAAAATTACTTCGATGAATTCAGCATTTCCTAAATGCTATTTAACTAATTAATTTTTCTCAATAGTTAATTAAGTTCATATGATTATGTTTAATAAGTGATTTTGCATTGATTAAAGTACTGTATTGATTATAAGTATATATCGAGGAGAGAGATATGAATAAAAAATTTTTAAATATTTTGTTCATATGCTTAATTAGTTTGTTTATGGTTTCGGCTGTAAGTGCAACTGATGAGTGTCAAGCTAATGAAACGGCTACTGGTGAAAATACAAATTATCAAATAACCTCTGATTTGAAAAATGATGAGATTCAGATGATGTTTGATAGGGCTATTGAGGGGGATACTTTCGAGTTTACTGATAGTGCATATAATGATATTTCATTGGTGGTTGATAAAAAGATTAACATTATATCAAAGACTGGCTCTAAAGTTTACACTTCAAATCAAATAAGCGCTAAAGCTAAAAACTTGGGAATAACTAATACTTTCGGATTTTACTTTACATCAAATGGAGTGGGTAGTGTTTTATCTGGAATCACTATCATTGCCTCAAATAGCGATTATGGAATAATTGTTGACTCGACCCGAGATGTAACAATCAGCAATAATGTGATAACTGGCGGAAAAAACTCAATTTTAGTTAGAGATGCTCAGGCGGTTAAATTAACTAACAATCATCTTTCAAAAGCCAGCATGAATGGTGTCCAACTTCAGAATGTGGCAAATTCATTGATATTCCAAAATGAAATTTCATACAATAAAAGATCAGGTATTGAAACATCCAATATTTATTATTGTAACATAACCAATAATACACTTCATCACAATGATTTTAATGGAATTTCAATGTATAATCTGTCTAATGGAAATATTATCAAGCATAATCGGGCTTATGAAAACCCTAATGGTATTTTTATTGATTCACAATCCACATCCGATATTGTAAATGCCAATTCATTTACATATAATCGCAGAATTACCGATTATGAATTGGGAGCATTTGAATCTGGAAATGGATTGCTTTTTGGTGAGCACTTTCTGACTGAAAAAGAAGGCAGTTCAAAGAGATTAGAAGTAAAATATAATGTTTTAGCTCATAATGAAGGTTATCAGGCTAAAAACAATCCCGATTTGCCGGTATTTAAGTTAGGTGACAATTGGTTTGATTCAACTGATGATGAAAATACCTTTGTCTGTCCAATGCTTCTTGCAGGAATAATGAAGATGGGAACAATATCCGTTAAAAATGGTATTGGCCTTCAGATGTATGATACCCAAGGTCAGGCAGTTAAGGAATTTGGAACATTCGATACTACTGTAAACATTGATGGAAATACCTACACTGCGAAGTTTGTTAATGGAAAAGCAATCATTGATGCTAATTTGGATCCGGATAAGGAATATGATGTTCAGGTTAACATTGGTGGAAAGCCGGTAACATATAAGTATAAAGCCGCTTCCGGCCAAAAAGGCGAAAATGAAGATTCCTCAACATCAGACAAGACGGAAGGAAATGCCGGTGCATCAGGATTTAATCCAAAACCATCAAGCGGCTCCAACACAGGTGTTTCTAAAGGTACCGGTTCAAAAGATGGAACTTCTAATAGTGCCCATTATGCAAATTCCGATAAATCTGGGGTTTATGGGACTAATGCCTCTGGAGATTATCAGGATTCTTCCGATAATGGTGAAAGTGCATTGACTAACGGTAATGTTGAAGCTGGTGATGCCAGTGAAGGTGAAGTTTCTCAAGAAGGTAAAGCATATGAAATAGTGCCTCCTAGTAAGATTTCAAAAGAAATCAATGACACATCAGGTCTTGTTGTATTAAGTATAATTTCTATTATGGGAATGCTTATTTACGGATACTGGCGTAAGGAAGAGTACGAATAATTTCTTTTCTTTTTTTCTTTTATTATTATATAGTTTGTAATTCAAACTATTATTATGGCAACTGAAACACATTCTTTGAAATTAAACACCAGCAAGAAATTTGAAATCATTGACATTACGTCCCAAATCAACGATTTGATCAATATAGATAATGGAATCATCTCTATTTTTTCAAAACACTCCACTTCAGCCATTGTTGTAAATGAAAATGAGCCGGGGCTACTGAAGGATTTTGAATCATGTCTAGGCAATCTGATTTCAGAGGAATTTAACTATTTTCATGATAGGATTGATAATAACGCTTCATCACATCTAAAATCATTTTTGCTTTCTTCAAGCGAATGTCTGCCAATCAAGAATTCCAAACTTGACCTTGGAACTTGGCAGTCTGTTTTTTTCGTTGAACTTGATGGGCCTCGAAGCAACAGAAGCATAAGTTTAACTATAATTGGAGACTAAACTATTATTAAGATGTGAACAGGGATGGTGTTTAGATGGATGATGAGACACTTAAGATGTATGGTTATGTAATCAGTTCGTCATATAGGCAGAAATCTATCAAGTCTTTAAATGAAAGCAATAAAATTCCAACTGACCTGGCAGGAGATATTGGAATTAGAACAAACCATGTATCTAAGGTTTTAAGAGAATTGAAAGATTGTGGCATTGTTGAGTGTATTGATGAAAGCAAACGTAAAAATCGAGTTTACAGATTAACCCCAAAAGGTCAGCACATAGCTAGATTTATCGAGTGAAAAGTTTAGGTTTTTTGAGGGGGGTGTTTGATAATTGAAGAAATGGACAATAATTTTAATAGTTATGATTATCCTATTGATAATACTAATAGTTCTATTTAGTAATTATGGCACTCCTTCAAAAGTAAGTGACTACGCATATATGGAAACACAAATGAGAAAGTTATGGTATTGAAAAAGAATTAGTTGAAAAATTCAATTTCAAATGCAATAACCGGATATTCCAAAGTGAAGTTGCTTATGACTTCAGGGGATACCTCACCAAAGAATCCCTTAATGCTGCCGTATTGAGCATTGCCTACAACATCTGCCACCCTACCAGCAATGAATGTTTTGTTTTCACTGTCAGAGATTTCCATTGTATATCCAAGATTTGACAAAAGGCTTGTTACAACGGATTTGATTTCAGTAAAGTTTGCAGTTGAATGACAGATTACTCCGGCCAATTTTTTGGATGAAACGCTTTTGTTTTCTTTTGTATCGTCCAAGTATAGCACATCACCAATTTCGAATATCTTTTGTGGAAGGTCTTCGTGCTTGTTGTCTTCTAAAAACTCCATCAGGGAGTTAATCAGGCTGGTTCTAATCATGGTTCTGTCAATGGTAATAGGTTTTGCAACCTGGACGTGCGGCTTTTCTTCCTGATTCATATTTTCGTAATGTGCCTTTTCACTTGTAAGCATTAAACTCATTACTTCCAGGAATCCCAAGCCGATCATCACTTCACGAATTGTACTTTCCGCTTTAAACCAGTCGTTTTCATATGCAACTGTATTGATGTCGGGAAGTTCTGCTACAACATCGTTTATGTGGTATTGCACTGCAATATTTTCAACAATGTCCACCTCATGCAAGATGTCTACCCTGTAGGCGGGAATGATTGCCTTTACTTCATTGTCACTTATGATTTCAGCATCAAAGCGTGCTTTAAATAACAGTTCTTTGATGTCATCGGCAGTTAAGCTAGTTCCTCCAATCAGTTCATTGGCGGTATCTACATGAACGTTCATCTCCTGTGGAGTTAAATCCGGAGTTACTATGGTCTTGTCTTCGTATCTGACTTCCATTGACTTGATTTGACCTCCAACTTCAGCAAATGAGGAACAGATGATATTTAATGCCTGGTAGACAGCTCTTTCATCAGTACCTGTAACATCAACAATGATATTGTGAGTATCCTCTTTAAGTTTGGTCAACTCTCCATTGATGATTGGTGGCATGGACAAAACATTATCGTCCTTATCTAAAATCAATGGATATTTATCAAAATCTTCGATTAAATGGGCATAGGCTTTACCTTTGTCATGTTCGGTTAAGATTTCATCAGGAGTCATTTCGCTTTCTTTTTCCAAAGGAACAAATGCATTGGCATCTTTTGGAGTTGCAATATACTTGAATGGACCGGATACGACATCTGCATTATGAATACCAATTGCCACTTTTTTCCTGTCTCTTCCAATAACCCAGTGAAGGTTTTCCTGGAAATCCATTACATACTTTAGCTTGTCGCCTGAAAAGTCAACCTCATCGATTTTTGCAAATCCGATGAATGGCCTGATTGCTGCAACATCGCTGTCGACAGTAACATATTCGCCAGATTCCTCAACTTTATAGTCGGGAAGTCCGGTTTCTTGACCAATGAATCCTTTAAAAGATCTGGCTACTCCTTCAACAGACAAATTGTCCGGACGGTTTGGGAAGAATTCTACTTTGATTTCCTCATCATCAAAGTCTTCGATATCGCTAGACATCATAGGCAATGTGTCTATTAACTCATCTTTTTCCATTTCGATTCCTAAATCTTTTAAATCTTGGTATTTGAATGTTATTACTGGCATTTGGTATACTCCTTATTAAAATCCATAAATTAAAATGAAAAATAGAGATTCAACTACAAAATGTAGGGCTCTATGTTCTATTTCGCCCATATTGCGTATCAATATGGTATGGGATACATCAATTACAAAATGAATTAGGGCTGCTAGAATTCCTATAATCGGGTTTAGGAAAACTATTGACAAAACAATAAAATGAAATCCGGCTTCCATTATCTCGTGAGCTAACCATGTTTGCCAAGTTGTTTTAGTGGCCTGTTGGATTAAGCCACCCAAAATTATGTAGAAGTTATTGAATACTTTCCACATGATTGTTGTGTGTAGTATATCGCTCATAGCCAGCACAATTGCAACAAAAAACCATAATAAATTCATTGTTTGACAGTCCTTTAATATTTGATAATATTAATAATTTGATTTTATTATTAAATATAGTTAACTATTCAATCGCTGTTGTGAAACGATTAAATTGCTTTGGTATTGAAAAATTATTTTACTCTTGAATTAATTCTCTTTTAGATTTTTTTATAATTACTTTTTTAAATAATAAACAACATATTTAATAATATTATTTTTACTTTACTTATTAGGAGAAAATATATGTCAAAAGAAGATATTCCTAAAGACTATGATTTTAAAAAAGAAAAAGAATGGGAGAAGAAATGGGAAGATGAAAACATCTACAAATACATTGGAGATGGATCTCGTCCTAGATACATTATTGATACTCCCCCACCATACCCAACAGGTTCTATTCACTTAGGGCATGTCTTAAATTGGGTTTACATTGATATGAACGCAAGATACAGAAGACAAAAAGGCTTTGATGTTTTATTCCCTCAGGGTTGGGATTGCCATGGTCTTCCAACTGAAGTTAAGGTCGAAGAAACTCATAATATCAATAAGAATGATGTTTCAAGAGCACAATTCAGACAGTATTGTATTGATTTAACTGGTAAAAACATTGCAAGCATGAAAAAGGACATGAAAGCGATGGGTTACTCCCAGGACTGGTCTCGTGAGTTTGTAACAATGACTCCAGAATACATGAGAAAAACCCAATATTCATTTTTGAAAATGTATGATGAAGGGCTGATTTATCAGGGAATTCACCCTGTAAACTGGTGTCCTCGCTGTCAAACAGCGATTGCATTTGCAGAGGTTGAATACTCTGACAATACCACATTTTTAAACTATGTTAACTTCCCTCCTGCAGTTGATGATTCATATGAGGATATAGTGTCTTCACAAGCATCAGGTAAACAGGCAGACCCTAAAGATGAAGGCATTTTGATTGCGACAACTCGTCCTGAATTAATGTCTGCTTGTGTTGCCGTTGTAATTCATCCTGAAGATGAAAGATACATACACCTTTTAGGAAAATATGTTGAAGTTCCATTATCACATCAGAAGGTTAAAATCATTGCTGATGAAGAGGTAGATCCCGAATTCGGTACAGGTGCGGTAATGATTTGTACTTTTGGGGATAAGACTGATGTAAGTTGGGTTCAAAAATATGATTTAGAGATTATCAATGCAATCGATGAGACAGGTACATTGACAAGTGCTGCAGGCAGATATGAAGGAATGGACTTGCAGACATGTAAAAAACAGACCATCGAAGATTTGGACAGCGAAGGTTACCTGTTAAAACAGGAGCAGGTTGACCAGAATGTAGGTCAATGCTGGAGATGTAAAACTCCAATTGAGATTCTTGTCAAAAAGCAATGGTTTGTAGCAGTACGTGATTTAATTGAAAAGACAAAGGTTGCAGCAGATGAAATGAAATGGGTTCCTGAACACATGAAATCTCGTATGGTAAACTGGGCAGATTCCATGGAATGGGATTGGTGTATTTCAAGACAAAGAATATTTGCAACCCCTATACCTGTATGGTACTGTAAAGACTGTGGAAAAGTCATATTGCCAGATGCAGAAGACTTGCCGATTGATCCAACTGTAGATAAGCCAAAGCATGCATGTGAATGTGGCTGTGAAGAGTTTATCGCAGAAGAGGATGTTTTGGATACTTGGATGGATTCATCCATTTCTCCGTTATCCATTGCAGGATGGCCTGATGAGGATTATGTAAATCATTTCCCATCAAATATCCGTCCACAGGGACACGATATTATCCGTACATGGGCATTTTACACTACCTTGAGATGTATTGCCTTAACAGGTCAAAAGCCGTTTGACGATATTGTAATCAACGGTATGGTATTTGGTGAAGATGGAAACAAGATGTCCAAATCAAGACCTGAGTTTGTTGTTGGACCTGAAGAGGTAATTGAACAGTATGGTGCAGACTCACTAAGGACTTGGGCCGCAAACAGTGTACCTGGATCTGATGTAATTTTTGACTGGAAAGACATTAAGCACGGATACCGTTTCCTGAGAAAATTCTGGAATGCATTCAGATTCATCAGCATGCAGATTTTTGATGAGGAAATTGATTACGAAGATGTTAAGGATAATTTGGGTCCTATTGATTTGTGGATTTTATCAAAACTCAATAACTTAAATAAAACTGTTGATAGTGCATTTGCAGAATATAACTTTGCACAAACAATCACTCCAATCGAAAGATTCTTCTGGCATGATTTCTGTGATGAATACATTGAAGCCGTTAAATACAGATTATATACTGATGTTTCAGATGAATCACGTAAAGCTGCAAAATACACTTTAAGAACAGTTGTGGAAACATCTCTAAAATTACTTGCTCCAATAGCACCATTCTTTACAGAAGAGGTTTATCAATACTTCTCAGATGAATCAATCCATACAACATTATGGCCGGAAGTTCATGAAGAATTGATCAGTGCAGAAATGGAAAACAAAGGTGAAACTACAGTTGAGTTGATTGATGAAGTGAGAAGATTTAAATCAGCATCTAAAATACCATTGAATGCCGAATTGTCAGAAGTAAACGTTTACACTTCAGACGAAGATTTGGTTGAAATATTCAATGAGTTTGATGATGATTTGAAAGGAACTTTAAAAATCAATAATTTGGCAATCAGTGCCGGAAAGCCTGAAGTTCATGAAAAAATCATTGAAGTGGAACCTGACATGTCTCAAATAGGACCTACATTCAAGGGTGACGCAGGCAAAATCATCGGTTATCTAAAATCTACTGATATCGATGAAATCGGTTCCGTTTTAGAGGAAAATCATGAACTGACAATCGGTGAAATTGTAGTTCCTGAAGATATGTTGAATATTAAAAAGGAGATTGTTGGAGCATCTGGTAAAAAGGTTGATATCCTGCAGTCCGAAAAATTAGACATGATTGTGGAAGTAATTAGATAATTACTTTCCTTAAACTTTTTTTTTTAAAAAATAATGAAGATAAATTGGAAATATCTATCTTCAGTTAAATGTCCTTAATGTTTATTGCATTTAATTTTACTTCGTCTTTTGATTTGTCATAACCTTCTTCTAGATAAAATGAGACTTTCACGCCTTCCCTATATTTATTCGGATCGCCCTTGAATTCAAATCTGTTGAAGTAATATGATTCTCCATCATCTCGCTTGATAAATCCTGATTTTCCATGAGGGAATATCCTATTGATGACGCCGTAATTTGGGTCTTGATTTTTGAATTTAAATTCCTTCCAGAATGTTTTAAGTTCTTTTTCGATTTTCCAGTATTCAGTGTTTTCAGTGTCAAATCCGGCATCAAGAATTTTTTCCTTTAAATCTTCTTCAATTCCCCATTCTTTATGCAGACGGATTGAATAGATTAGATAAGCGTGTTTTAAGGCGATTTCAGGATTGTCTTCCTCAAGCAAATCTTCCAAAAGTGAATACAATTTGACTTTTTTATCACTGTCTCCCTGACTAAGTGCTGCTGAAACTGCATATTCAAGAGATTTGTCTGTTTCACCTTTGAAGAAATAATTTTCAGCGATTTCCCATTTGATAAACCAATCTTTTTTTGTTTTGTAGATGTCTTTCAGATATTCAATGGCTTCGTCATATTCGGCTAGTTCCCTACATGACCTTGCAATTCTCCATTTAAACCAAACGTCACTGTTGTTTGTAAAATGACTTAACTTTTCTAAAGCTTCTTTTGAAACGGTTAAGCATTCATCATAGTCCTCGACTTCCTGAAGTGATTTTGAAAGCCAGTTGTAATATTTCTCTTTGTTGGATGCAAGTTTTACATCTCTTCCATCACTGGTTGTAAATGAAGAAGTTTTTGTACTTAAATAATCGGGATTGAGCTTGTCTGCCCAAATAAGAATATTCTCATAGTCCTTCTGTTTGTATAAATAATCAAGAAGCTTCATCATTGACATGGTATATGCGCAAGCTCCATCTTTTTTTGATTGATTTTCCTGATTTACTAATTCTGTAATTAAATCTACTGCTTCAAACAAATCTGTTTCGTCTTCAGGATTTTTTACATAAAGCTGATAGAGCGCCCAACTGTAAAAACGTTTATCCCAGATTGTAAACGCTTCAGGATGTTCCAAATAAAGGGATTCATATAGATCTTTTGCATCACTATAGTTTTTGCTTTGGTAATTGTTTTTTGCTTGAGCTAAATCCTTTTTAATATTTTCACTCATTGTATCACCACAATTTGGTATATGTGTATAAATTGTTAGTGGAATTATTTAAATGTTGATATTTTCTCTTGAGCAATACCTTAAAAACAATATTGTAATTGCTTTAAAATTTAATATTCCAATGTAAATATTGTTATTTACTTATTTAAACTATATATAGTAGATATTATATAAATAACTAATGGAGATGAGTTAATCTCTTTTTTCATTTGATTTAGGAATTGTGCTTCATTGACTTTTTGGGGGTTCCTTTTTTTCAAATAAATTCCTTTCTGACATGCATACAAAAACTCATCTCCGATATTTTTATTTTGATTTTGCAGAAATAGTTAGATGTTTATTAAAAAATTTATTGGCGGAAGTAAATATTGTTTTTAGTCTATTTAAAGTATATATACTACTTATATTAAAAATAAACAGTGGAGATGAGGATAACTAGTGGAGGTCCTTTCGGTTTTCATTGACCATATTTTTTTAATTTCTGTTGTAATTCAATATTCCTCATCTCTGTCGACTAATTTCCTAATGACTCTTGCAGGAACGCCTACAGCCAGACTGTTGTCAGGAATATCTTTTGTTACGACTGCTCCAGCGCCAACAACGACATTGTCTCCAATGGTAACTCCTGGAAGAACAGTAACGTTGCCGCCCAACCATACATCATTGCCTATTCTGATTTCAGTTCCCTGAGCCATATGCTCTCTTCGGGCTTGTGGGTTTAAAGGATGGTTGACAGTAGTTATCAATGTATTTGGACCAATCATAACATTATCGCCAATGTAAACTTCTTTAATGTCCAGAATTGTTAAATTAAAATTTCCTGTAAAATTATTTCCAATGAAAATGTTTTTTCCGTTATCAAAACAGAAGCGTTTTGCTATCCAAACCTTTTCGCCTACGGAACCTAAAATCTCTTTTAGAACTTCATGCTGTTTGTCCAAATCATCTTCTGGAAGTGAATTGAATATGTTGGCATTTTGTATCGCTTTTAATTTCATTAATGAGATTTCTTCATCGTCGTAACAGTATTCTAATCCTGCTTTCATTTTTTCAATTTCTTTCATAGACAAATATTTGTCAATTTAAATTAAAAGAGTTATGGGTATTAGAAATTACTTTCAATCACTTCATTTTAATGATAAGCATTGCTATATCGTCAACGAGTTCTTGATTGTTGCAGAATTTGTTGATATCATTTTCAATGGCTTTTATAATGATGCTTGGTTCATTATCCTTATTTTGATTTATGATTTTTTGAAGATTCTCCTCTCCATAAAATCCGTTATGCCCGTCGTTTGCATAAGTGATTCCATCGGTATATAGGAATAATGAATCATTAGGTTTTAAGTGCAGGGCATGTTTTTCATAATGTATATCTTCCATTCCAGCTAAAAGCAGTCCAGGTTTTGCATCCAGGAACTCAAAATTACCCTCATTTCGTTTGATTAATGGTTTTTTGTGTCCTGCATTAACATAAGATAATTCTCCGGTTTTTGTATTAAGTTTTCCAAGCCAACAACCGATGAACAATTCTTCAATATTGTCTTTACAGAGTTCGTTGTTGACCTCATAGAATACTTCGGATAGATCTGAATAATATGTGGCATAATCACGAATTAATGTCATTGCTTTTACCATGATCAAGGCAGTTGACACACCTTTTCCACTAACGTCGCCTATTACAAATCCAACGTTTTCATCATCGATTTTGAAATAGTCATAGAAGTCCCCTCCAACCTTGCGTGCAGCTTTCATAAATCCCCAAAGACTTAAATTATTATTTTCATTGAACTCTTCAAAGTCTGTTGGAACCATTGAATATTGAATTTCGTGAGCTAATTTGAGTTCTGTTTCATATCTATCTTTTTCTTTGGTTAAATCCAATAGGTTGTTGGAGTAGACTACGAATTCCTTTTGCATGTTAAGCAAGGAGTCAGATAATGATTTTATTTCATTATTAACTGTAATCGAATTTAGATTATTAACCAAATCCTCTAAATCGTTATCATCACTTATTTCTTCAGAAAGATATGAGGATAATTGATTAATCGGTTTTATAACCTGTTTTTCCAAAAATAACATATAAATTACTAATGGTATTAAAATGGCCAGGAAGAACCCGGATATAATCATCAGATAATTTAAAAATTCAGATGTAACATTGTATTCGTAAAATCCGCTTATTGTTAAGGAGATCAATAGAATTGTAGGGATTATAATTAGGACAACGAATATTGAAATGAATGTCTTATAAAACATTGAAAGTTCTTGGATATTGTTTATTTTATAAACATCCTCATCAAATGGTTTAAATAAGAAAATTGTTGATAACAATAAAACGAAGGCCAAAGACCAAATATTTGAATTTGCTAATGTAAATATTGAAAGAATTATTGAAATCAAGAAGAGCAAATCATAAATTCTCATCGGCAGAATCTTTTTGAACTGTTTTTTTGGAGTATATGCTGCAACATTTAATTTTCCGAATATTCCAATTCCCAACAAAAGAAGGATTATTCCCAATACAAATATCATGTAATAACTTTCAAGATTCAATTTGATGGTCAGGTCAAATATCTGATTGGTGAACAGGTATGTCTGTAAAATCATGACTAGAATAATTATTATTATTTTAAGGAAATTGAAAAAACTGTTTAAATTTGGTATTTCAAAACCTTTTTTATGCTTTATTGAGTACCACAGTTTCCAAGGTATTATTCCCAATACAATAATAGTTGAAGCGCTCAGCAGTATTGTTAAAGGATTGGTCATGTCCAAAAATAAGACCCAATATATGATTTCAACTATGGTAAATCCTAATATTGAGTATGGACCTAACAATAAGCCTAATGTGGGTAAGGATGATAATTCTAAGTGGATTGAATTATTATCGAAGCAGAGGAATCCGATTAAAATAAATGCTATATTTACAATCATGGATATTAATATAATAAATTTTCGTGATTTAAAAAGTTCTTTACTAATCATTTTCCACCCGCCCTTGATATTTTATAATCATCATTGTGGTATCGTCAAATTGTTCGTTGTTATTGCAGAATTTGTTAATGTCTTTATTGATCTCATTTATTATGTCGCTTAATTTCTCATCTTTATTTTTATTGATTATTTCTTTTAAACGATTTTCTCCATAAAATTCATCATAATTGTCATTGGCTTCAGTTACTCCATCAGTATACAGGAATATCATGTCTCCAGGGTTTAAATTAATTTCATGTTCTGTATATTTCATGTCTTCCATTCCTCCAATGACCAAATTCGGACGAGTATCCAGATACTCAAAATCATTGGAATCATGTTTAATTAAGGGCTGGTTGTGTCCGGCATTAACATAAGACAATTTTCCACTCTTCAAATTCAGTTTTCCAATCCAGCTTGTTACAAACAACTCTTCATCATTTCTTTCATAGGCCAAATTGTTTACCTTTTCTATCATCTGAGATAGGTCATTATTAAATTTCGAATGATTTTTTATTAGATACATTGTCTTGACCATAAATAAGGTTGCAGGAATCCCTTTACCGCTAACGTCGCCTATGACAAGATATACATTGTCATCATCGATTTTGAAATAGTCATAGAAATCGCCTCCAACTTCACTTGCAGGTTTCATGGAGGCATAGACTTCAAAGGGTTCATGCTCTGAAAAATCATCGAAATTATATGGCACCATGTTTGATTGGATTTTGCTTGCTATATCAAATTCTGTTTTAAATATTTCCTTTTCGGAAGTTGTTATCTGAATTTGATTTAGATTATTTTTAATCTTATAATATGACCTTACAAATGAATTGGCCAATAATCCGATACTGTCCTTTCCAATGTATTTTTTCACCTTGACAATTGTCTCGCCCCTATTTTCGGCTTTAAAGTAATTGTCTGCAGTATTGATTAGGGCATAAAGAGGATCAGTGATAGTTTTTTCAATGTATCGGATATGGATTAAGGAAATTAATAATATTAGCACGCTTGTGAATGAAACCATTAGTAAAAGCTGATATGACGGGTCTAGTCCAGGGGCAATCGAAAGGATTAACATCTTGAAGTATCCGAAGTTCAATACGATTGTAATGGTAATGATGATTAAAAATATCAGTATTATTTCTTCAATAATTGAATAATTGTCATTTCCCTTTTTAATTTCCACATCGAAAGAATTGAAATATATCAATATTGAAGTTACTATTAAAACAAAGAAGAAAATATGCTTTATAAATCTAATACTCACAATAAATTCCTTAAACATGATATAAGCAACGCATATTAAAAGTACTGTTAAAAGATAATATGGGTTTATATTAATTTTTGTAATCCTTCTTTTAGGAGTTCGTAAAGGTATTTTAAGGATATTGAAAGAGCTAATCAGCAATAGTCCAAACACTATGGAAAATGTGATTATATTTAGAAGATATGGCACGTTAAAATCTACATCGGTAACGGAATATGTATAATTTAAACCAGGATAGAGCGAAAAGGAAATGACCAGTAATGCGAAGTATACAATTGAAACAATTACAGTTATTGAAAAAAATTTAACGATATTGTGTGTTGAGTTAAATCTTGGAGTGTCTATTTTTCCTTTATTAAGTATTGAATACCATAATTTATATGCGAGTATTGAAATGAAAAAGGTGGTTGCAAAATCAATAATCGGAGTAGGAAAACCTATTCCCTCTATTAGTTCCCCAGTTAATGTTGCAAATGCAAAACCCAAAGCTCCTGCGGGACCAAACATTAAACCAAATGTTGGAGCAAAAGCCATATCTATAAATATAAAATTTCCGCCTATCCTTTGGTATTCAAATAGGTAGTTCAATATCAATTCAACACAAAATGTGAAAATGAATATGAATGTTGTATTGTTGAATAATTTTCTTATCTTTTCGGGAACCATCTAATTATATATCTTGAATATTTAAATATATAACATTTTTCAATTAATTTTTAAAAAATGTTTGTATTTTGTCGAACGAATTGGAATTTCTTTTTTAATTTACATTTCTAATTCGATTTCTTTAAATAATTTTCAATCTGTTAGTCTTCAGCATTGAAATTGGAAATGAAATGAAAATTGATATAGATATATATATATTTTGAAACTTAAAAATAGTAATGTGTATATTTTCAGCTGGTAGAATTATGAATTTATTGAGTAGTGAAAATAAATTATTGAATTTCTTTTTTAAAAACTATTTATTCGGCACAGTAATATCTGTTGTACTCACTATTCTGACTGTTCTTCTTAATGGAATAATTGTCGGCAATTTTTTTGGCAAGATTGGTCTTGCGGCATTCGGTTTGGCAATGCCCATTATTTATGCCAACTTGGCGATAGGATACATCTTCTCATTTGGAGGATCCATTGTCGCATCCAATAATATGGCTGATGAAAATAGAGTCAACAACAATTTCTCAGTGACATGTATTGTTGCATTTATTGCCGGTGTAATCTTAACAGCTTTATTGCTTGTTTTTTCATCAGATGTTGCTCAGATACTTGGAGCTTCCAGCGAATCGTTCACTGCAACAGTATCAATTATGAGAGGATTGTTTTTAGGAATTTTGCCGTTGATGTTTTTATATATTTTTGTAAACTATTCAAGAATCGATGGTTATCCTCTATTGGGCCTTTATGCCGGTTTAATATTATTTATATTAAATCTTATTTTGGATTTTGTATTCGTATTGATTTTAAAAATGGATATATTTGGTATTGGACTTGCAACCGCATTAAGCACTTCAATTACAGCATTATTCCTATTAATGCATTTTCTCTCAAAAAAAAGTTCATATAAGTTCCAAAAAAATTTGGAATTTAAAATGGAACTCTCCCAAATATTTAAATCCGGACTTCCTACAGCTTTAAATCAAGTTTATAACATGCTTCGAACAATAATTACAAATAATTTGGGAGCGATGGTTGGAGGAGTAATATTTTTGGGTGCACTTTCCGTACAATCAAACGTTTATGTATTGTTATGCAGTGTCGGCATTGGAATTGGATCAACTACTTTAGCATTAGGCGGTGTATTTTATGGTGAAAATGATAAAACACATTTGGAACAGTTACTTGAAATATCAATAAAATATGCATTAATTTTCATTTTTATTATTTCCATATTGCTGTTTATTTTCGCTCCGTATTTCGTTAATATGTTTGGAAATAATCCCGAGGTGTATGGTACTGCAGTAAGGGGCCTTAGAATATTTGCATGGTCTTTGCCGTTTTCTGGATTATGCTTCATTTTTTTAAACTTTTATAATGCAACACAACAGCTAAAAATTGCCAATTACATAAGCTTTGCCCATAGTTTCTTATTCTTATCTGCATTTTCAGGCATATTCTCATTTCTAATTGGAGGGGATGGTATCTGGATAAGTTTCGTATTGTGTGAAATTGTTACATTGATTAGTTTGCCGTTCATAATCAAACTAAAGACTAAAAAATTCCCCAAATCATTAGGCGATTTTGTTATTGTGGAAGAAAATGAATTTCCATCTGAAGACACTTTTACAGCATATATTGAATCTGAAGAGGAGTTGCTGGATATCGTAGAAAATATTGATGAAAAACTGAAGGGTAATGACTTGGATAATAAAACTAAACTGAAAATACAGTTGCTTCTTGAAGAGATGGGAAATAATATTCTTACCCATGCATATAAATCTGATAAAAATAAATATTTAAATATCCGGATTCTTTACAAAAATACGGAAGAAATCATTATTTATTTCCAGGATAATGGTGTTCCTTTTGATATGGGAGGAGATTACTGGAAAAAAGAGGAGTTTTATGGAATTAAGATTATCAAAAACTTTTCAACAGATATAAATTATAATCATAATCTTAAATTAAATAACAACAAGATTATCATTCCTAAAAATTAGATCGGTGAATTTATGGATATAGAAAAGCAAAAAGACGGAAAAAAATTAGATGTTAAATTGGTTGGCAGATTGGATACAAAAAGTGCCCCCCAACTCAGAGAATCGCTAAAAGATGACTTAACTGATGTTGAAGAGTTGACCTTTGATTTATCTGAACTAATATATATTTCAAGTGCTGGGCTTAGAATAATCCTGTCTGCTCAAAAGAAAATGAACAAACAGGGGTCTATGAAAGTAACCAATGTTCAGGATATTGTGATGGAGGTATTTGAATCAACTGGATTCGTAGATATATTGACAATCGAATAGGTATGAGGTTGAATAATGGATTTAAGCAATATAGATATTTCTAAATTATCCTTTCCAGAACAATTTTACTTAAAATGTATTTCGAATGGGAATAAGGTTCGTGAATCATTGGATGTCATGACACAGGACCCTATGAAATATAATACTGATTTATTGATGAAAATTCTTGAGGATAACAAGGAAACTGAGTATGGCCAAAAATTTGATTTTGCAAACATTAAAAGTGTTGAAGAATATCAAAATAAGGTCCCTATAACTGATTATGATAGCTATGCGGATTATATTTATAGGATGACTGAAAATGGTGAGAAAAATCTATTGACATCCTATGAAGTAAATCATTATGCAAAATCATCAGGTACAATGGGAAACCCTAAAAGGATACCTACTTCCTCTCTTAATCAGGAACTCAATATGAAATATAATTATGCTTATCTGTTTAATCTGTTTGCCGAAAAGGTCGGCCTTGACTGGATTAAATATCCATTTTTAAATTTAACTGAACTCTCTATATCTACATTGCCATCTGGTGATACTTATGGCTCTATTTCAGGCAAGATAATGAGTGGTTTTGGTGATAAAATATCTGAGTTCACCACCTCTCCAATTGAAGCTTTAATTCCTCAGGTTGGAACTGACATTCGTTATATTAATGCACGTTTTGCACTAATCAATCCGGACATTTCATTTACAATAACAAGTTTTGTTAGTCTGTTTTTAGAAGTTCTACGTTACATTAAAGGTAATTGGGAACTCTTGGTTAGGGATATTGAAAACGGCACTGTTGACGATTCTGTAAAGATGTCGGAGGAAGTTCGCAAAAGTTTACTTGGAAAAATCGAACCGATGCCTGAAAGAGCAGAAGAACTTAGAAAAATATTCAAAGAAGGTTTTGATGAACCTATCGTTCCTAAAATTTGGCCAAGAATGCTGCTTCTAATAGGTTGTGGAAGTGGAGGTTTTGCGAATTATCTTGAAAAGATAAAAGATTTCACAGGACCTGACTTTAATTTTGCAATAATAGGGTTAACTGCATCTGAAGGCATATTTTCACTTTTCACAGAATTGAACAGTCGTGATGCAATTCTCATACCTGACAGCATGTTTTATGAATTTTTGCCATTGGATGCCGATGGGGACTACAGTAAAATCGTGACTTTGGATAAACTGGAAGAAGGAAAAGAATATGAGGTCATTACTACTAATCTGTCCGGATTTTACCGTTACAGGATGAAGGATGTTGTTCGCTGTACCGGAAGATATAATGACACACCAAAGATTGAATTTTTATATAGGCTGGATCAATGTTTAAGTTTGGCTGGTGAGAAGGTTAATGAAGAAAACTTAAGGGCGGCAGCATATAAAACTGAAAAGGATTTCGGATTTGATTTAGTCGATTTTTCAGTTTATGCCGATTGCGGCTCATCGCCTATGAAATATGTCTATTTGATGGAAGTGGAGGATTTTCCTGAAGACCTAACAAAAGAAATTCTTCAGGAAAGATTGAATGAGAATTTCTGTGCAACAGACCCGGTTTTATGCAATAAAATTGAAAAAACTTTACTTGGAAAAACAGAGCTTCATTTGTTGCAACCGGAAACTTATATACTCTATAAAGAATTAAAAGTTGCTAGAGGAACTTCTCCCGCTCAAGTTAAACCTCCTAGAATATTAAGGGATGAACAAGATTTGAATTTCTTCAATATTTTAATTGATGAAGAATTAGATCGAGCCAGGGGTTTAAATATGGAAGAAATTGTTTTAGAATCTAAAGTGGACAATTTAGATTCACTTTTATTAAGAATTGAAGAATTCCTCGAATATAAAGGAATTCCAATGAAGTCCATATTGCAATTGGAATTGGTTATTGAGGAATTATTTATAAATATCTGTAATTATGCATATGAAAAAGAAGGAGAAATAAAAATCAAATATGCACTTTTGGAAAGTCCTTTGAAGATAATAATGAGTTTTATAGATGAGGGAATGGAGTTCAATCCTCTCAACAAGGAGACTCCTGATTTGACTCTTGATGCAGATCAAAGGGAGATTGGGGGATTAGGACTAACAATAGTTCGGAAAAATGTAGATAAGATTGATTATAATTATGAAAACAATCATAATGTTCTAACCATTGAAAAGATATTTTAATTCGTCCAATTTCTCAATTTAGACAGAATTTTTCCTTTGTTCAATGTAGCAATCCATTTGATATATTGAAGTTCTCTTTCAAATTTCTCTAAATTATCATCTTCGCCATTCCCCTATGATAAATCAGAATAGTGCAGTCCTAAAGAATAATTGTATATTAGATAGATTACAGGTATGACAAAACATAAATATACAATGAATCCAACATAAGGCACAAATATAACCAAATCTGTAATTATGCTGACTATCCCCAACTGAATACCCATAACAATGCACCCTCCAATGAATTTAACTAAACCTATTTGGGAGCCGGAATTTTTTTGGTTAAAATTCGACCAAATTCATTTCTTTTTTCTTATTTTTCATGTTATTTCTGATACTTTTACAGTGTTATTCGTGTGTTGTTTGGACTTATCATTAAAAACAATATAATTAATTAATAAGTAGGTATAGACTATTATATAATTGAATGGTGAGGTAAGGGGATGAAGATTAAATCAAAATATCTTGTAATTATTCTTATAATATGCATCATTTTCAACATCACAACAGTTTTAGCAAGTGATAATCACAATGATGCGGATTCATCTAATCCGTTTGATTTCAATATTAATGATTGGATAGGAGAACTATTGGGAACAGATTATAAATCATTTAATGATTTATCTAAGGATATGAAAGATTGTAATGATACTTTTGATATGAAAAATGATTATAAGTATGGTGAAAGCGATAATGAATCGACTTTGATTTTCTTTAAAGACAATTTTGTGATAAATGGTAATAATCATGTTATAGACTGTTCCAACAAGACAGTTTCATTGAATTTTCCAAATCCAAATGTAAACGTTACAATTAATGATTTGACATTTGTTAACTGCAATATGTCAGTCTCACTTGATTTGGGGAGTAAATTCAACTTAAACAATGTTAATTTTACCAACGATAATCCTGGAGATAATTCGAGTTCATTTGAGGTGCCACAATCACATGATCTGATTTTAAATAATTGTGATTTTGATTCAAGCGTCCTCGCTGCATCGTATGTAAATACTGCAGTTTATAATTCTCATTTCCATAATGTTGATTATAAGGAAGCTTCTATAACCGTTGACAGAAATGATTTGTTTATTGAAAATTCTACTTTTGAAAATATAAGCACTAAATATGGGGCAGTTAATTTCAAGGGGGTTTGCCTGTCAGTTAAAAATTCAACATTTGGAAATGTACATTCCGATTTAAGCGGAGGCGCAATTCTTGGAGCCTACTATATGGTTCAATCAAACTTAGGAAATGAATCTTTTTTGTATCGACAGGGCGAAGATATGATAATTGACAATTGTGCATTCTCCAATACTTCCTCAAATCATGATGGAGGCGCAGTCTATATGGATTTCAGCGCTGACGATGAATATAAGTCAGGTCCTATGCACATATCCAATTGTAATTTCACCGATTCTGTTTCAGGATTTGGAGGATCCTTTGTAGCCCAAAGTGGGCTGATAGATATTTCCAACACAAATTTTATTAATTCCAAAGCAAATGATCTTGGTGGGGCAATCTATACTACCTGGACCAATCTAACCTTAAACAATTGCAGTTTGATAAATAACAGTGCAGAATCTAATGCCGGAGCGGTTTATTTTGATTATGGAAACTTAACAATTGGAAATTCAAATTTCACTGGAAATAATGTAAATTCAAACGCCACCGGCAATGAAAGCATAATTTATGCAAATGATGCTGCCGCCAAGGTTCATGATTCAACATTTAAAAACGGAGGAGTTGCAATATATGGAAACTTTGCAAGCGGCGATTCTGCTATTAAAAAAGTCAATTCAACCGATAAATTTCTTATGAACAATACGGATTATATAACCTCTGTTGAAAACAAGGGAGTACACCTTAACCTGGTTAATAACAGCAGTGCTGTCACTAAACTGCCTTCCAAGTTTGACAGTCGTGAAAAAGGATGGACAAGCCCAATTAAATACCAGGGGGACAGCTACTCATGCTGGGCATTTGCCACTGCAGCGGCATTGGAATCCTCACTTTTAAAATCAACCGGTAAACTATACAACCTATCAGAAGACAATATTAATAATCTTCAATTGAAATATTATTCCGAAGGAGACCTTAGAAACAATCATACGGGCTTTGCATACAGTGGGCTGGGCCATTCATTAAGCTGGTATGGGATTGTCACTTCAAAAGACGATCCGTTTGATGAAAGGGGTATGATTTCCAGTGTTGTTCAAACAGATGAGAGAATTCATCTTCAAGATGCAATGATTGTCTTTGGCGGAAGAAACGATACAAATCAACTGCTTAAAAGTGCTGTAATCAATAATGGTGCAGCATCTGCCCAGTATTCCATTAATAAATTTAATTATAATGCTACAGATTATACTGTTGATGACATAGCGGGAAACGTGCATTTTGTTCCGGTAGTAGGTTGGGATGATAATTATCCTGCTGAAAACTTTAATGGAACTGATGGAGTTAAAAAGGGAACAATACCTAAAGGAAATGGGGCATGGCTTGTAAAGGATTCAGAAAATAGTAAGTTAAGCGAAAATGAGGGAACATTCATGGGTCAGGGAGGTTATGTCTGGATATCATACTATAATCCTTCATTTTTAGCGCCGGACATGAACGCAATCGTGCCTCAGCCGGCAGCGGTATCATACATATTTGAAAATGACAATGATTATCATGTAAACTACCAAACAGATTTAACCGGTCTTTGCGGGTTTGATGGAAAATACACTCAATATTCAAACGAGTTCACCTCAAAATATTCCGAAAACATTGGTGCTGTTGGAACCTACTTCAACGAGTCCGGAATCCAATATTCGTTTGACATCTATGTGAATGGGCAAAAAGTTCACAATCAAAGTGGAATCAGTGATTTTGCAGGATTTAAAACTATAGTTCTGGACAAGTACGTTCCAATTAAAACCGGTGATGATTTTAAAGTAGTATTTAAAAATAATGCTCTTCCATATCAGGCCTATTCAAGACAGCACTATATGCCTAACATGTCCTTAATCAGTGAAGACGGCAATTCATGGAGTGATATTAGTTTAGAAAACAAAACGGTTTGTCTTAAAGTCTATACTGTGGGTTGATGATGTAGAAATCATCACAACAGTAATTTAACTGGTGTTTAAAATTTTTGGACTAAAATTAACATATCTGGAAAAAATCACTCACATTATTCATTATTAAAAAAAGAAAAAGATTATTCATTGAATAATCTTGTATTTTAACTGTTTTCAGGGATTTCCCCGAACCATTCGGTTTTTTTACCAATGTAATATATAATTGCACATAGAATTACTTCAAAAACAATGGATATTACCACATCTGTCAGCTCTGCATTTGAGGTTGCTGACTGAATTCCCAGCATGATGAGTAATGAAATGGACAGGTTGTTTGCTGTATGCAATGCGGAACTCACTTCTATACCATTGGCTTTCCATGCTAAAAATCCCATAATAATTCCTGAAAATAATATTTCAATGTTTCCAAATAGGTTGTAGTCGTGAGATACTGCAAATACTATTGCCTGCAGAATTAATGCAACCACAGGTATTTTAAACCATGATCCGAATGTCTGCATAATGAGTCCACGGTATAGGTACTCTTCGGCAATGCACTGGAGAGGGACGCAAATCAGGGTAATTATTAAAAATCCTATTGAAAAATGATAAGTTCCCTCAGGCCCTTTTATTGCAGCTTCCACTCCTCCCAGTATCAGGAAAGCTACAAACGGAATTATCAGTGCTTTCAGGTAGAGCTTGAAATTCCATCCGCCTCTTGAAGATGAATATGAAGAGAATGGTCTGTCCCTAACGATTAAAGTTGCAATGTAAAGTGACGGAATCAAAATAATCACTCCCAAATCACTGAAAATTTCACCCAGTTCTGTATTTAAAACTTCATATCCTCCTTCCATGATGCTATTGATTAAGTTTTCTCCATATACTGCATCAAAAATTACTGCCAATATTAAATTTAATATTATATATATTACCAGGCCCACAATGAAAACTAGTATCGGTTTATACCATTTATATTTTTCAAAAGTTTTTGGAAATGTTATATATTCTGTAATTTCTTTTTCGGTCATGATTAATAGTTTAATAACTGTTCATATATTACTGTTAAACTATGTTTATATCCATTTCTTAAAATGTCTTCCAAAAATTTAATTAACCAATTAATTCAAACATAATTATAGCAAAGTTTGAAGAGATAGGTAAGCAAAATATCTTTTTGGTTGATAAGATGAATCTTAGGGTAAAAAATATTTCGAAAATCGGCGGTGTTGTTAAGGCACCACCTTCAAAAAGTTATTCACACAGGGCAGTAATTCTGGCCAGTCTGGCTAAAGGAACATCAAAACTGTATGACATGTTATATTCAGAAGATACTTTAGCGTCAATCAGAGTTTGTGAAGCTTTAGGTGCTAAAATAAATAAAACTGATGATTATTTGGAGATTATAGGGACTGGAGGCAAACTCCACAATTCATCCGCTGAACCAATTGATCTGGCAAATTCCGGAACTACCTTAAGATTAATGACTTCCATTTCAGCGTTAAGTGATAATGAAGTTACTTTGACCGGTGATGACTCTTTAAAAACTCGTCCAATGGGTTTGTTGATGAATGCATTAATGCCCTTGGGTGTTGAAACCGAATCCTTAAATGATAATGATAAGGCACCGATTTTAATCAGGCCGGGTTATCGTGGTGGAGAAACCAATATTATGGGAAATGTCAGTTCACAGTTCATATCATCAATTTTAATATCCTCTCCATTATCTGAACATGGAACCAGATTATATGTTCTGCCGGAATTCAAGTCAAAGCCTTATGTTAATATGACTTTGGATATAATGAGGAAATTTGGAGTTAAAACATTAAAGGGATATTATCTAAAGCATGACAACTGCGATAAGGATTATCAGGGATGCAGAATTGATGAATATGTCGTAAAAAAACAGGATTATGTTGCTTGCGATTACACTGTCGAGGGAGATTATTCATCAGCGTCTTATTTGCTTGCATTAATAGCTATTAATGGTGGAAAAGCCAAAATCAAAAATTTATTTAGGGATTCCAAGCAAGGAGATAAATATATTCTTGATATTTTGCAGAAGATGGGTGCAACAATCATTCGTGGCGATGATTATGTGGAAATTGCTTCAGAGGGTAACTTAAAGGCAATTGATGTCAATCTCTCAAATGCTCCGGATTTATTAATAACCGTTGCAGTTTTAGCGGCAATGGCTGAAGGCACAACCAATATTTCTGGTGTCGCTCATGCAAGAGTAAAGGAAACTGACAGGATAGATACAACATGTCGTGAACTTGAAAAACTTGGATGTAAATTAACTGAAAGGGAAGACGGTATGAGCATAACTGGGGGTGTGACTTCAGGAGTTGTAGACTCCCACGGTGACCACAGATTGGCAATGGCATTCAGCTTAATTGGCCTTAGGCATAACATTGAAATTACAAACGGGGAAGTCTTTGATGTGTCATTCCCTAATTTCATTGAATCAATGGCAGAACTTGGATTTGAATTGGAGTTAAAAAATGAATAAGGAAGAGCGTGTAATTGAACTTATAAATCAGCTTGAGAATACATTTGAGATAAGGACATTTCTTGATCAGAATCCGTATAGGGTATTGGTTAGAACAATTTTATCTCAAAGGACAAGGGATGAAAATACAGACCAGGCTACTGAAAATTTGTTTAACAAGTATAAAGATATTTATGAGGTTGTTGATGCTCCAATAGATGACATAAAGGAGTTAATCAAACCTGCGGGTTTTTATAATGTTAAGGCAGCAAGGATTCAGGAAGTCTCTCAGATTCTAATTGACCAGTATGGCGGTGAAGTTCCGGACACATTGGAGGAGCTTGTAAAACTTCCGGGAGTTGGAAGGAAAACTGCAAATTGTGTTTTGGTGTTTGCTTTTGACCTGCCGGCAATTCCGGTTGACACTCATGTTCACAGAATTTCTAATCGATTGGGTTTGGTTGATACTAAAGATCCCGAAGAAACTGAGGTAGAACTTTCAAAGATAGCTCCTAAGGATTTATGGGTTAAGTTGAATGATTTGATGGTACAGTTTGGTCAGAATATCTGCAAACCGATTGGTCCTCAGTGTGAGATTTGTCCATGTACCGATATTTGTGACTATTTTGAAGAAAACATTTAATTTTTTCTTTTTAAAATTTAGTTTAACCAAAACATTTATAAAGTAAAACAATGTTATATAACAATAGTTATTATAACGAATGTTATATTGACTTAAAAATAACCCTTTTAATATGCCTTAAAATAAATTAAATATAAGGAGAAAAAATCATGGCAAATATTATAGAATTAAAAAGAGGAGTGCTTGATAGCATAACTGATGCTATTGGAAATACTCCAATCGTAAGATTAAATAACTTAACTGAAGACTTGGAAGCAGAAGTGGACGTAAAAATCGAATCCTTCAATCCAACAGGTAGTGTCAAGGACCGTGTTGCAGTTGCAATGATTGAAGATGCCGAAGAGAAAGGTTTGCTTAAGCCTACTTCAACAATCATTGAACCAACCAGTGGAAACACAGGAATTGGTCTTGCATTTGCTGCAGCCGCTAAAGGCTATAAATTAATTTTAACCATGCCTGAAACCATGTCTGTTGAAAGAAGAAAATTCCTAAGTGTTTTAGGTGCTGAATTGGTATTGACTCCTGGTGCAGATGGAATGGGTGGAGCAATCGCAAAAGCTAACGAGCTTAATGAGGCAACTCCGGATTCAATTATATTGGGTCAGTTTGACAATCCCGCAAATGTTAAAATCCATGCTGAAACTACCGCTCAGGAAATCCTCAGAGACACTGAAGGTAAAGTTGATATTGTAATCGGTGGTGTCGGAACCGGAGGAACAATAACCGGAATTGGTAAAGTTCTCAAAAAAGAAGTTCCGGATGTTAAAATTGTTGCAGTAGAACCAAAAGACTCACAAACTCTTGGTAAAGGTGAAAAAGGTCCTCACAAAATCCAGGGTATCGGTGCAGGTTTTGTTCCTTCTATTTATGATGAAAGCGTAATCGATGAAATCATTCCTGTTGAAAATGAAGATGCGGGAAAAACCTTGCTTGCACTTGCTCGTGGGGAAGGTATATTCTCAGGTATTTCCTCTGGAGCAGCAACTTGGGCGGCATTGGAATTGGCTAAAAAAGAAGAAAACAAAGGTAAAAGAATAATTGCTATCTTACCTGATAATGGTGAAAGATATCTCTCAGTAGAATGGTTATTTGAATAAGAATAATTATTTATACTATATGTTATAAAAATTATAATCATATCTAAATCTTAGAGGTTTAACCAAATGTTTAATAATTTGAGGGATGAAATTAAAGCTATTAAAGAAAAAGATCCTGCAGCGCGTTCTACATTAGAGATTTTTCTCTGCTATCCGGGATTTTATGCTTTATTATTTCATAGACTAAGTCATTGGTTATGGAATCATTCCTTAAAGCTCTTGGCACGTATTATTTCTAATATAGCAAGGTTCCTTACTGGGATTGAAATTCATCCTGGTGCGACATTTGGTAAAAGAGTTTTCATTGATCATGGAATGGGTGTTGTTGTCGGTGAAACGGCAATAGTTGGTGATGATGTATTGCTGTATCAGGGAGTAATTCTCGGAGGAACCAGTACAGAAAAAACCAAAAGACATCCAACTGTTGAACGTGGAGTTATTGTTGGTGCTGGTGCCAAGGTGATGGGAAATATTACAATTGGAGAATATTCTAAAATCGGTACCGGTGCTGTTGTCCTAAAGGATGTTCCGCCGGAATCAACTTGTGTGGGCGTTCCAGGACGCATTGTTAAACGTAAAGGCGTATCTCACAAGGAAGTCGATCTTGACCATGGAAAACTTCCCGACCCAGTTGCTGATGCAATCAGAACTCTTGAAAAGCACCTCCAAGAAAATGATGAACGCTTTAAAATATTGTTCGATAAACATGAAATTTGTTTAACAGATGATATTAGAGATGAACAAGAAGATTTAGAGGATTTGTTTAAAAAATAGAAGGGATTTTTTATGAAACCGCCTTGTGAAATCGTGGTATGGTATGTAATACCTGCAATCAGATCAGAATTAGCAAAGGAACTTTTGAATTTGGGAATGAAACAGAAAGATGTTTCAGAACTTATGGATATTACTCAGCCTGCAGTATCTCAGTACATTACTGATAAACGTGGTAGTGGAATTAAGCTAGATGATAATGTAAGAGGATTGATTCGGGACTTTGCTAAGGAATTGTCTGATGGAACCGCCACAAAAGCTCAATTAATTGGAAGAACTTGTGCTATTTGTAAGCATGTTGAAACTGTGGATGTTTTAAGACAGCTTAATATCGACAAGTCCGAACTTGGGGAAGATTGTGAATCTTGTTTAGGTTCTGAAGTTAGTAAATGCTAAAAATATTGGAAAAAATAGTAAAGTATTTAAACTATTAACCACCAATATTTTATTATACTTTTAGTTTTACTGGCAAGTTTACCGAGTGGCTAGGTGTGTGGCTGCAG
>NZ_JBGVFE010000090.1:0-2657 GCF_045120835.1 Methanobrevibacter sp. | reverse complement strand
TGGTCTGGGAGGATTCTATTCTCTTTTTATATTGAAGGCTGATGAAATAGACCATGAGAGACTTATGGAGTTTTTCCCGGATATTGATGTGAAAAAGCATATGTACTCTTCTTTTGTCATTGGATATCCTAAAGTCAAATTTAGAAGAACAATTCCTCACAGAGATATTAAGGTTAATTACATTTAAAATAATGCTTATTTCTTCAATCAGCCGATTTTAAACTGATAAATCTATTTTTTACATTATCCAAACAGAAAATTTTAGCAAACCTAAAATTTATATGCATTAAGAATAAAACTATTGTTATAAATAAGGTGATGTCATGGTAAAGCACAAGCTTATGGATTTGCCAATTGAGGGAATGCACTGTGCTTCCTGTGTTTTAAGTGTAAATAAAACTTTTGAAAAAATTGAAGGTGTGGAGGCTGTTGACGCTGATTTGGCATCAAACAAACTGCACATTACAGTTGATACTAAAAAAATTTCCTATGAGGAAATGGAAAGATTAGTGAAGAATTTAGGTTTTGAACTACACTCAGATGAAATGACCTTAAGAATTCAGGGAATGCACTGTGCCTCATGTACAATGAATGTCGAGAATTTTTTAATACGATTGGACGGAATATTCGATGTTAAGGCGGATTTGACATCACAATCAGCAAAAATACGATATGACTCATCTAAAGTAGAGATAGATGAAATTGAAAAGGTAATTGAGTCTTTAGGTTTTGAGCTTTTGGGAATCGAAGGTCAAACAGAAATTGACGAAGAGGCGATTTATCAAAAGGATCTTAATGAAAAACGCAATAGAATTATTGTTGGCTTAATATTTTCAGCTGTTCTAATGATTCTGATGTTTAGCGGATGGGATCCATTAATGGGTGTTACCCATTCAATTAAACAGGCAACAGGCATTGATATTTCATCAATGGGACTGTTGTCATTGCTTGTAAGTATTGCACCATTTTTGTATGTGTCTCTTCCAATCTTAAAAGCTGGCGCCAACGGTTTGATGCACAAGAATTTGAATATGGATGTAATGTATTCAATGGGTATAATGGTGGCATACGTTTCAAGCATTTTAGGAACTTTCCACATTGTATTGGACCATTCATTCATGTTTTATGACTCAGCAGTAATGCTTCCTTCATTTTTAATGATTGGTAGGTACCTTGAAGCAAGAGCCAAGAAAAGAACATCAGATTCTATTCGTGAATTGATCGGCCTTCAGCCGACTGTTGCAACAGCGATTGAACTTGATGATTCAGGTGAAATAATATCCCAAAAGGAGGTTTCAATTGCCGACATTGAAATCGATGACATGCTTTTGGTAAAGCCCGGTGAAAAAATCCCGGTTGATGGGGATGTCGTTGGCGGAGAGTCCTATGTGGATGAATCAATGATCAACGGTGAACCGATTCCTAAAGTTAAGCACGACGGTGAAGAGGTCTTTGCCGGAACTATCAATCAGGATGGGGTCTTATATATCAAGGCTCAAAAGATTGGCAAGGAAACAGTATTGTCAAACATCATTCGTTTGGTTGAAAAAGCTCAAAGCTCTAGGCCTCCGGTTCAGAAATTCGCAAATACCATTGTAACCTATTTTATTCCGGTCATTCTGACAATAGCAATTGTTGTTTTTGCAATATGGTATTTTGTTTTAGGCGAATCATTGCTGTTCTCATTGACATGTCTGATTTCAATTTTGGTAGTGGCATGTCCTTGCGCATTGGGTCTTGCGACTCCTACTGCAGTTACTGTAGGTGTTGGAAGGGCTGCCGAATTCGGTATCTTAATTAAAAATGGAGATACATTGGAAAATGCCGGCCAGATTGATGTTGCCGCTTTTGATAAGACCGGTACGATTACTGAAGGAAAACCTGAAGTGGATGATATCATTGCCTATGGCATTGGCGATGATGAATTGGTCAAACTCGTTGCCAGTGTCGAGCAGAATTCAAATCACCCGATTGCAAAGGCTATTGTAAACAAGGCTAAAGAGTTGAACATAGAATTGGATCCAACAACTGAATTTGAGAATGTGACAGGTAAGGGCCTTAAAGCACAGCTCAACGGCAGTGAGGTTCTTGCGGGCAATTTGAAGTTAATGGAAAGCGAGGATGTGAATGTCGCATTTGAACTTGTTGATAAATATCATGAACTTGAAGCCTTAAGCAAGACCATTATCTTTTTGGCTCAGGATAAATCAGTAAAGGGCATCTTAAGCCTGTCAGATAAAATCAAGTCCAATTCAAAAAGAACAATTGAGGAACTGCACAAGATGGGTGTCGAAACATACATGTTAACTGGTGACAACGAATCCACTGCGCTTACGGTGGCCCGTGAAGTTGGAATCGATAATGTGGAGGCAGGGGTTCTTCCCGAAAACAAGTTAAGCATTGTTAAACAGGCACAGGAGAACAACACTAGAAAGGTACTGTTTGTTGGAGATGGTATTAACGATGCTCCTGCACTTACGCAGGCCGATATCGGAGTTGCTATGGGTAACGGTACTGACATTGCAATGGAAAGCGGGGATATTGTTGTTATGGAAGGAGACTTGGAAAATGTTGTTGCTGCAGTTCAATTTTCCAAAAAAGTTATGCGCAGAATCAAAGAGAACATTTTCTGGGCATTTGCATATAACTCCCTGTTG
>NZ_JBGVFE010000089.1:0-9741 GCF_045120835.1 Methanobrevibacter sp. | reverse complement strand
TATAATGGCAAAAGAAAAAGAACATCTTAACTTAGCATTTATTGGACACGTTGACCACGGAAAATCCACTTTAGTTGGACACTTATTATTAAAAGCTGGTGCAATCGCTGAACAACAATTAGATGACGGAGAAAACAAATTCAGATTTGTTATGGACAAATTAGGAGAAGAAAGAGAAAGAGGAGTAACTATCGACTTAGCTCACCAAAAATTCTCCACCAAAAAATACGACTACACTGTAGTAGACTGTCCTGGACACAGAGACTTCGTTAAAAACATGATCACCGGTGCATCCCAAGCTGACGCAGCTGTATTAGTAGTTGACGCAAAAGACGGTGTAATGCCTCAAACCAAAGAACACGTGTTCTTATCCAAAACTTTAGGTATTAACCAATTAATCGTTGCAATCAACAAAATCGACTTAGTTGATTACTCCGAAGATAAATACAATGAATTAAAAGAAGAAGTATCAAACTTAATTAAAACTGTAGGTTTCAACCCTGCTGATGTACCTTTCATCCCATTATCTGCATTTGAAGGGGACAACATTAACGATGCATCTCCAAATACCACCTGGTACAAAGGTGACAACTTAATTGATGCATTAGACAAATTAACCCCACCTGAAAAACCTACTGACTTACCTTTAAGAATTCCTATCCAAGATGTTTACTCAATCACTGGTGTAGGAACCGTACCTGTAGGAAGAGTAGAAACTGGTGTAATGAAAAAAGGTGAAAACGTTATCTTTGAACCAGCAGGAGCTTCTGGAGAAGTTAAATCTATCGAAATGCACCACGAACAATTTGAAATCGCTGAACCTGGTGACAACATCGGATTCAACGTAAGAGGTGTAGGTAAAAACGATATCAGAAGAGGAGACGTAGCTGGTCACACTGATGCTGCTCCTACCGTAGCAAAAGAATTCGATGCACAAATCGTTGTTTTACAACACCCTGGTGTAATCACCGTTGGATACACTCCTGTATTCCACTGTCACACCTCTCAAGTAGCATGTACTTTCTTAGAATTATCTAAAAAATTAAACCCTGCTACTGGTGCTGTTGACGAAGAAAACCCTGACTTCTTAAAAACTGGTAACGCAGCTATTGTTAAAATTAAACCTACTAAACCAATGTGTCTCGAAAACGCAAAAGAAATCCCTCAAATGGGTAGATTTGCTATCAGAGATATGGGTCAAACTGTTGCAGCTGGTTTATGTCTTAACATTACCGCAGCAAAATAAGTTTGTAAACAATAATTAGAAAGTAATTTTTTACTTTCTTTCTTTTTGTTTTTTGGAGGATAATAAATGAATCAAGCAAGAATTAAACTTACTGGAACAGACCCAGAAAAATTAGCATACGTATGTGATCAACTTAAAAAAATCGCTGAAAGAACTGGGGTTGACTTATCTGGTCCTATTCCATTACCTACTAAAAAATTAGTAGTTCCAACAAGAAAATCTCCAGATGGAGAAGGTAAAGCTTCTTGGGAAAAATGGGAACTCAGAATTCATAAACGTTTAATCGGTATTGGAGCTGATGAACGTGCTATGAGACAAGTAATGAAAGTTAACGTTCCTGATAATGTAAGTATTGAAATCGAACTTAAAGGATAAATATTTAGAATCCTTCTAAATATTCCTTTGTATATGCCGAGATAGTCTAGTCTGGTAAGGCGCAGGACTTGAAATCCTGTGAGGTTTTCCTCGCCTGGGTTCAAATCCCAGTCTCGGCGTTTATCTTTAAACTGTTTTTTAAAAAAAGTCTTTTAATTTAATATCTAACTCTTCAAGATTAGATACAATATCATTTTTATTTAATTCATCTATTTTTGGTCGTTGAATCATTACAACCGCAACGTTTTTCTCGTTTGCAGCCTGAATTTTTTCAACAACTCCTCCAATGTCGCCGCTTTCCTTTGTTATCATTACACTGGCATCATATTTTTCCATCAGTTCAATGTTCTCTTCCAGGCTTGCCGCTCCTTTCATTGGAATGATATGGCTTTGATCAATGCCCAGTTCCTGACATTTGGCAATGGAACTTTCCACCTTTAAGATTCTCGGATAGAATCTGTCGACTGAAACATATTTTACAATGTCTCTCATGGTGTTGGCTCCTGCAAGATGCAGTATATTTCCCCTATCGAATTCATTTTTAATCAGTTTTCCTGCATCGTCAAATGAATTAACGTAATGAATATGTGATGTATCAATGTTTTCGAGGTTGGTGGTAGGTCTCTCAAAGCGGATATAGGGCATTCTTAATTCCTTTGCTATGCTTGTGCTGGTCTGTGTGATATGTTCGGCAAAGGGATGGGTTGCATCAATCAGCAATTCAAAATTCTCATTTTCAATTATTTCAATAATCTCATCTTTGAGCAGCGGACGGGCAATTGTGTCGTCACTTCCGCTTTCATGGGATAATCTTGCACCGTATTCGGTTGTGGTTGTTGTTAGGATATAAGCATCATAATTCTCTTTAACATGTCTGATGATGTTTGTCGAGTCCTTGGTTCCTCCAAGCAGCAGAATCTTCATTTTATCACCTTCTTCATTATTCTTTCGGCTATTACTATAGTAAATGATATGACTATAATCATTATCCAATCAATTAGGTTTATTGATGTTGTTCTGAATATGATTTGCAGTTGAGGTATGTATATTATCAATAGTTGAAGAACAAATGAGAGCATTATTGCCAGATACAGGTATGTGCTTCGTTTTTCGGAGTTTGATTTCCTGTTGTATGCATTGAATAACTGATACATTACAAACAATGTGAATGAAACTGTCATTGCCTTTTTTTCACCGGCGTTTATGCTCAGCTGATAGCTGAACAGCGCTATTGTTCCAATTGCCATGACAATTCCTGAAATCAATATTTCAGTTAATGTTTTTCTTGTTAGGATGTCTCCCGTTTCTGGAGGGCGTTCCATCAAATCCCTTTCGGCCCCTTCAATGCCCAGTGTCTGTGCAGGGGGTCCGTCCATTACAATATTTAGCCACAGCAATTGTACTGGATTGAAAGGTAAAGGTAAATTAAGAAGTGAGGTTCCAACTATTGTTAAAATGGCTCCCACGTTTGTTGATACTTGGAATTTGACAAATCTTTTAATGTTGTCATAGATTTTACGGCCTTCCTCAATTGCCTTTACTATTGTTGCAAAGTCATTGTTCTGCAAAATCATGTCTGCTGATTCCTTGGCAACATCAGTTCCATCACCCATTGCAACACCTATTGATGCTTTTTTAAGTGCAGGCGCATCGTTTACACCGTCACCTGTCATTGCAACAATATTGTTGTCTTCTTTTAGTGCCTCAACGATTCTCATTTTTTGAGCAGGCTTTACCCTTGCATAAACCTGAATGCTGTCGGAAATTGCCAGATATTCTTCGGTTGTGAGCTCTGCTAATTCGTCCCCGTTAATTACTTTTCCATCTGTTAATATTCCCAATTCTTTTGCTATTGCCTCTGCAGTTTTTTCATAGTCTCCAGTAATCATTTTTACTTTGATTCCAGCTTTTATGCAATCGTTTACAGCTTTTTTAGCATCTTTTTTAGGAGGATCCATTAATCCGAGCAGTCCGGTGAATGTCAAATTTTCCTCTATTGGGTCTTCGTCAACTTTTTTGTATGCACACCCGATTACCCTCAATGCCCTCTCACTCATTTCATCAATTTTTTTAAGTATCATTTCCTTACTTTGAGCATCAATTATTTTAATAGTTCCATCATAATCTATGTATTTGCATTTGTCTAAAATTATTTCTGGAGCACCTTTTGTCAAAACAACATTGCTTTCACTGTTTAGGCTATGTATAGTAGTCATCATTTTACGATTGCTGTCAAGAGGAATTTCGTCAACTCTTTCCAGTTCGATTTCATGGCTTTGGCAGAATTTTAAAATGGCTCCATCAGTTTGGTCGCCGATTATTTCTCCATTGTTAATTCGGGCATTGTTGCATAGTTTTCCAATTTCAAGTGTTTTGTTTTCATTGGTAAAGAAAGATTCGACCACGGTCATTTTGTTTTCAGTTAATGTTCCTGTTTTGTCACTGCAGATTATGGTACATGAACCTAATGTTTCAACAGACAGCAGTTTGCGAACAATTGCATCTGATTTTGCCATTTCAGACATTCCTAATGCTAGAGTTAAGGTCAAAACTGCAGGAAGACCTTCGGGAATTGCCGCAACGGCCAGTGAAACTGCAGTCATGAATGTTTCTACGATTGGGATTCCCTTCACTAATTCTAAAATGAAAATGGCGATACAAACGATTATGGCAATTAGGGACAGTGTTTTTCCAAGTCTTCCAACCTTTCTTTTAAGGGGCGTATCTTCATCGTCTTCCTGCACAACTTCAGCAATCTCTCCAATTTGGGTTTTCATGCCTATTGCCTTGACGATGCCTATGCCGTTTCCGGAAAGTATATTGGAGTCCATATAAACTTCATCGCCAATCTCTTTTCTTATGGCTTCGGACTCTCCTGTCAGATGTGATTCATCACAGCTCAGGTCATTGACTTCAATCAATGCCAAATCGGCAGGTATCCTATCTCCTTCTTCAAGAATTACGATATCTCCAACAGTTAACTCTTCTGAGTTGATTTCTTCTACAGTATTCTCCCTTTTGACAACTGCAGTTTTTACAATCAGGCTCTTAAGACTTTCAACCGCTTTTTGTGAGCGGTATTCCTGTATGAAACCCATGATGACATTCAGCAAAACGGCGAGAAGGATTACGCAGGCATCTATAATGTCTCCGATGGCGTAAGCCGCAACCGCTGCAACCAATAAAAGCCCTATCAGAATATCTAAAAATTGTGAAAAGAACAGAACAACTAATGGTGTGGCTTTTTTCTCTTCAATTTTATTTAAACCATATGTGTTTTGCCTTTTTGTAATTTCAGCATGGTTCAATCCTTCTCTGGAGGTATTATATTGTTTCAGTAATTCGTCCATTTTATCACTTTAAGGTATAAAAGCTTGCTCTTTTGAAATTTTTTAATTTCATTTTGACCCTGCCTGTATTTATATCTTCGTTTGTCAGCGGTTTGATTATAAGCTGTGATTTGATTTTGCATGCAAGATTGACAAGATATGGTTGAAGTTCACTTGGAGGTCGTATCGAATAGATAATGTCTATATTGCAATATAAATCTAAATTTGGATTTGTAATGTCGTCCTTTACGACGCTTCCGTCTTTTGGATCAATGTCTATCTTAATCAGTGTAATGTTGTCCTTTGATGCCAGGAAGTTTGCAATTCTGTCGAATTTGCCCACACCCACTTCTGCAATTCTGACATTTTTCTCTCCTGCTTCACTTAATATATATTCTGCAAAATCATTCCACATTTTTTTATCCTCAAATTAATATTCGTAATCCAAACTATTAAATACATTGTTTTTTATAATTTTATTTGGTATGATTATTAGGAAATTTCGGCCGAATGATTTAAAAAGAGTTTTTGAAATAGAAAACATGTCTTTTAGCCAATCTTATGGAATAAATATGTTTCAGCAATTATATGAAATGGGTGTTGGATTTTTAGTGGCTGAAGAGGAAGGTTATGTAATAGGATATGTTATCTTTTGGGTTAAATATGAAAATCAGGGCCATATTATTTCCATTGCGGTTGATAAGAATTATCGCCGTCAAAAGGCAGGAACTCAACTTCTGGTCAAGGCGATATCAATTTTATCCCTATTGAATCTTGATGTAATTTATCTGGAAGTGAATGAAAACAATAATGAAGCGGTGGAGTTCTATAAAACATTCAATTTTAAAATTGACCGCGTAGTTCCGGGATATTATGATGGTGGTGATGGAGCCATATTGATGTACCTATCTTTGAAGGGCGGTAAGATTTCCCGCCAATAACTGCCTGTATTGGGTCAATGCGTCAGCAGGGATGTTTCCGGTTGCAAACAGAATTGCTATTAAGATTACATAAAATCCGAAGATTGCAAGCTGGATATGTCCATGTTTTTTTGCAACTGGATCTTTTCTGGTTGACAGGTAAATTGCAATAATCAGGCCCAGGATTCCTCCAAGAATTGAGAATACGTAACCAAACAAAATCAGCCATCTGCTGGTTCTGTGCCTGTAATTTTCAGCATTATTTGATATTTCTTTTTTAATGACGATTGGATTCAGATTGCCCTCGGAATCTCCTTCAAACTGCTTTTTAAAAACTAATGGACTTCCACACTTGACACAATAATCGGCTTCATCCGGGTTTTTGTATCCGCATAACGGGCAGGTGTCCTCCTCTACATCTATTTTTGGAAATTCACGGCCGCACTTTATACAAAAACCATACATATCATCTGTTGCGGTACCGCATTGTGGGCATCTTCTAATCATATTATCACTTATTTAAATAATTACAAATAATTATTTATAAATGTTTGTAATTTGGTTAATTATATTAAAGCCGGAATAGATAGATATTGTAATGATTGAAAAAATTGAAATTACGCAAAGGTTCAATTTTAAAAGGCTCAACCGTCACTATGAGTGTTTCACCATTGATCTTTTAAATAAAAATGCTTATTATAAGATTTCCGAACGGGGAAGTGGCGATAAGTTTTTAAGTGAAAATGCCCTTTGTGACGATTCATGGATTGGAATCCTGGTCGATTTGAGACAAAATATGACTAGTGAAATTCACCGTATCGATGATGAGCAGATTGACCGGTTTTTGTGTGATTTCAACTCTCTTAATCTGTTTGAAGGTTTTGAATCCGAGGAATTTTCCTATTTTGAAAAGATAGAGTTGATCTATTCCTGCAATGTAGTGATTTATTCGACCGATAAGTTTGAGGAATACAGTTTCAAAAACAACTTTCCTGCAAACTGGATTAGCTTCGGCGAGATTTTGAAGGACCTGTTTGCTTTCGACGTTTTGCATCTGAATTACCAGAGGCAAATGGTGACTCCACTTTATTTTGACATTGAAAAAGATGGGGTTTATCTTGATGGGAAACTAAACATAAAGACCATTGAGTTTGGCCATTACAGAACCTATCCATATGAACTTCCAAATCCCAGGCTGATTGTTGATTTTAAAAAGAATAGGATTGAAGGATATATTGAAAAGGATTTGGGTTTGAGTGACCGGGAGCTGATTTACGGTCTTTTGGAAAAGTATCATGTTTATCAATGGATTTTTGATGAATACCACAGGAAATCCAATATACGTGATCCGGACGATTTGGAAGGATATGACTGGTATCTGGAAATTGTTTTTGAAGACAACATCATCTGGCATATTTTTGGCTATAATGACTATCCAGACACTTACGTTCACCTTGCGCGTGAAATAATTGAAATTACTGGAATGGATTTACTGGAAATCAACACCATTTCTAGTAATGATTTAAAACTGTATGAAAAGATTGGCGAGATGAAATTAACAGATTAAATTTCGTTTATTTTAAAAAATGTTAATTATCCATTATTAAAACTAATTGGAAAAGAATCATGTTCTTTCAGCTTTTTATTTAGGATTAGTTATTAACTTTTGAATCTATTATTTTTTTCATGCCGTGAGTGCTGGCAGAAATTATTTGATTCTTAACACTTTAGTATTCTTAAAAAATATCATATGGGCTATAAGGACAACAATCAATATAAAAAAATAGAAAAATCAGTTAAAATAGAGCAAGATTTAAAATTCAATAATTCTGCTAAACAATAAAAAAGATAAAAAAATAAAAAAGTATAAAGTTGAAATTTATACTACAACTTTTTCGATTAATTTTTCATCTGGTGCATCAATATTTATAAATTGTTGTCCTACTTTATATATGAATATTGAGCGGCCATCTTTCTCCATAAATATTCCGTCTTTACCATTAATGGTTTTATCTTGGGAACCCTGTTGAGCGGACATGTCAACATCGCCATTTACAGCAAAAGTAGTAACAGTTATGTTATCAGTTCCATTTTCCATTACAGCAACTGTTATAATAGCTTCTTTTCCCTGAAATTCACCAGTTTGGTTAGTGACAGTTAATTTTTCATTGATTTTAAACCCGTCTGGAGCATTAATATCTGCCATAGCTGTAACAAAAGATAATGACATAGCAAATGCTAATAAAACAACGCTCATCAATAATATCTTTTTATTCATTTTTTTCACCTATTGAATTGTAATTTGAACTACCTCAACTTGTAGAAATTGAGGATTCTCACTTCACGGACTGTATGCTCTAATAAGTATAGATTACCGTGCTAGTCCCTTTGTCCAAATGTTCTGGCAATTTTCAAATGTTAATGTTTTCCTTTTTTTAACTTGATTATCGTTGAAAAAAAGTTTTTATAAACTTTCGCATTGCCATTATTATTTTTGGCATTGTTTCTATTTAAAATTAATCAGAAAAACATTTGACATTAATACCATTTGTGCTATCGTCCTTAAACTCAATGCCAAAACCAATGCGAAAGGCAGAACAACATTCAAAAATCAAAAAGTTGATCAAAAAAAGGCACATACAAAGCAACTGTAACCTTTAGGAGATTGCTTCAGAGGTTACTTCATTTTTTTATTTTCAAGGTATTTTTAATTTATATTAGAATTTAACTAATTCTTTATATTCTTCAAGCAAATCGAACAATTCAGTTTTTGTATTCATTTTAAATATTTTAGGCTTTATCTCTGCACTTCTCCATTGGCCCTTCAGATAATACGCCGTGTGGGTTCTCATTTTATGCATTGCAACTTCTTCAGGAATGTTTTCACTGAGCAAATCCGCATGCTTTTTAATCATTTCAAGTTTCATGTCCAATGTGGGCTTTTCAGGTTCGATTTCAAAGTCCAGATAATCAATGCACTGTCGAATAAGCCAGGGATTTCCTAAAACACCCCGACCAATCATTATCGCATCGCAGCCAGTCTCATCAATCATTCTTTTGGCATCGTAACATGTGCGAATGTCTCCGTTTCCGACAACCGGTATTGACAGGTTTTCCTTGACTTCCTTTATTATTGACCAGTTTGCATTTTCACCGTATCTCTGCTCTCGTGTACGTGGATGGACGGTAATTGCAGATGCTCCTGAATCTTCAACAATTCCCGCAACATCCAAAGCATTTATGCAACTATTGTCCCATCCGCTTCTGATTTTACAGGTAACCGGAACATTTGAGCTTTCAACTACAGCTTCAACAATCTCTCCTATTTTTTCAGGATCCTTCAGGAGGGCGCTTCCAGCCTGTGAGCGTACTGCAACTTTAGGGACTGGACATCCCATGTTTATGTCGATGATGTCGGGTTTCATATTCTCGCAGATGTATTCGGTTGCAATCCTGAAGGATTTTGCCTCCGCTCCAAATATCTGTTGGGAAATTGGCCTTTCATATTCGGTCATGTAAAGCATTTCCTGTGTTCTGTGATTGTTGTACATTATTGCCTTATCAGACACCATTTCAGTTGACAGAAGTCCGCATCCCATTGATTTGGCAATTCTTCTAAATGCAGAATCGCATATTCCGGCCATTGGGGCGAGTACAACTTGATTGTCTATGGTCACATTGCCAATTTTCCATTTCATAAAAATTCCTACAAATCATTGATTTTAAGTTGTTTTTTCATTAATTATTTATAGTTGCATTTATATAATTATATCTATTATATTAATTTAATTTTTATGGGATAACATGGCTAACGTATCATCAAAAGAATTATATGAATTTAAAAAAACATTAAAAGAATTATCAAATAAAA
>NZ_JBGVFE010000088.1:0-7623 GCF_045120835.1 Methanobrevibacter sp. | reverse complement strand
TTAATCAAAATATATATTATTAACTTTATTACTAATAATATATTATCTATTAAATAAATTCAGGTGAATTAATGTGGGAAGTAATAAAAAGTTATTGTTAATATTAATCATTCTTTCATTTTTCCTATCTACTCAGCTTTGCTTTGCTCAGGCAAATGACACTTTATTGCTGGAGGATGCCTCACAAAGCGATATTTCCGCAGACAATCAAAAGACTGTTTTCATTATTTCAGACAGTCCAGGAACCAATGTAATAGAGCAGGCAAGCCAGGAAATCTGCAATCAGGATAACCTGACAGGATTCAAGCTGGTCGTCAGAAGTGGTGAGCAGGTAAAGGACATGAATGAGGAGGAACTGCACACTCTATTCAGCCAGTCTGATGCGTTTATCGGAGAATGGATCAGTACCGATGTGGATTCCGTATTGACAAATTTGCTTGGCAAATATCCCGAACTCTCACACAAGGAGCTGTTTTTGATATTGGAGCTTCCCTCCGGCAACATGAATTCAGGCTCCACTTCACTTAATCTGGTCAGAAACAATACCATAAACTATAGCAAGATATTCACATCCTTCACCAATGATGAGCTTATTGACTATTTCCAGCATACAAAAAGAGGAGATCCATACGATGACATCAGCAACTATATTTCAGGTGATGGAGCCAAATTCGACACTCTATTCAATCAGCTGGTTCTCTATAAGAATATAAATGATAAGGACAACCTTAAAAATCAGATATTGTGCACTTTAAACTATCTGGGATATGATTTTAGATATGAACTGCCTAATTTCTCAGGCACAAAACTATATGGAATTTTCCGTGATAGGTGGTACACGCTGGATGAATACATGAAGACATTTTTCGACCCGTCAAGGACACGCACAGTCGGAATTCTCGAAAGTACAATGTACATTTCATCCCAGCAGCTTCACCCCACAGTTTCAATCATTGAATCCCTTGAATCAAAGGGATATAATGTCATACCGGTCTATGCGGCCGGAGGGTCAGCTGAACAGTTAAGGGTAATGGTCGAATCATTCACCGGTGCAGGCGCAGACATCGAGGGATTTTTAAAGAATTCCTCAAATTATGAGACATATGTCGATGCTATTGTCTCAATGGTTGCATATGGTGTCGGTGGAGAGAACTTCACTAAGGCAACAGACTTTTTTGAAGAGCTTGGAGTGCCGGTTTTCAGAGCGGTACACTCAGATTATGTTTCAAACGAGATGTGGGAGCTTGGCTCAACAGGCCTTACAACCGAGAGAAGTGACAAGTGGTGGCACATTACCATTGCCGAGACTCAGGGAATAGTTGATGCGACATTCATTGGAGGCCAGTCCAGCTACATTTCCAATCTCACAGGCGCACGCATTGTGACATATATTCCATATGAGAGAAACGTCGATTTGCTGACAGACAGAATCGATTCATGGGTTGATTTGAAATACACTCCAAATTCAGACAAGCTGATTTCAATCATCTATTACAATTATCCTCCGGGCAAACAGAACATCGGTTCCAGTTACCTGGATACAATAACAAGTATCTACAACATGCTCAAAACCCTTGAAAGTGCAGGATATAACGTTGGTGAACTTCCGAACAATGTTTCAGAGCTTGAGGACTTGATGCTCAAGTGCGGTATCAATGTGGCCACATGGGCACCGGGAGAGCTTGAAAAGCTTGCCAACCAGTCAGGAGTGACACTTCTTCCGGTTGATGAATACACACAATGGTTCAATTCACTTGATGAAATCGTCAAGATTCAGGTAAGGGAGGGGCCTGTCGCATATATCGGGGAGCTTTCAAGGCGTGCGGTGGAGCTTGACTATACGGTAACGATTGGAGATACCATCGATGACTGGTACAATCAGGTCGTGGCATTGCTTCCTGACGAAAACCAGGAACAGTCAAAGGCCGTTTTAACAAATATCGTAAGTGCATTAAAACAGTACACACAGACAAAGGATGTCCAATACTTCAATCTCTTCCAGCAATACTTCAATGAGTTTAAAAAGCTAAACATTTCAGGCCTTAACGGCTGGGGTGAGGCTCCCGGAAACGTTATGGTGGTTACAAGAAACGGCACCGATTACTTTGTCATTCCGGGTCTGACCTATGGAAACGTTTTCATCGCTCCAGAACCTCAAAGAGGATGGGAATCAGATATTGAAAACCTCTACCACTGTACTGCAGTAGCACCGACCCATCAGTATCTTGCGGCCTACTATTACATGCAGACAAAATATGACAATGCAATGATTTTTGTCGGAAGGCACGCTACCCACGAATGGCTGCCTGGTAAGGAAATCCTGCTTTCCGCAACCGATTACGGATCTGTTGTAGTTGGGGATGTTCCGCAGCTGTACTTCTATATTGCCGACGGTCTGGCAGAAGCTATTCAGGCCAAAAGAAGAGGTTTTGCAGTCATCATTTCACATCTGACCTCTCCGATGTCCTATACACATCTATACGGCAACCTGACAGTATTGGCCAATAATTTGAACAATCCGGAGCTTCTTCGCAAAATCATCATTGAAAGTGATTATTCAACCAATCTGGGACTGACAGTCGATGAGGTAAAAGCAATTGACGCCAATCTCCTTGTAAAAAAGGTCAACGATTTCCTCACTTCAATGCAGTCCACGCTTTATCCTTTGGGACTTCATGCATTGGGCCAGAAATGGAGTGAAAATGACCTGGCAAGTACAGTTTCGGCAATGCTGTCATACGACTATGTCCTTGAAAACAATCAGGGCGTCGTCAACCTGTTCACAGAACTGTCAAATTGCTATTACTCAAAAGGTTATAATGAATTGTCCCCATCCGAAAGGGAAGTTGTCATGAGCGAAGCATATAATATTGTTAAGGCACTGATTTACTGGGATGCCCAAACGGTCTACGATACAATGGTCTTGCAGAATTCCAAATTCGACAATCCGACATTCATGGCATGTCTTAAACTGGCTAAGCAATATATCGAGCTGATTGATTTTTCAGTTGCAAACGAATTGGATGCAATGCTTGAAGGATTGAACGGCAGATACATTCCAGTTGGTGAAGGTGGAGAGCTTGTCATAAAGCCTGCAATACTTCCGACCGGTAAGAACATGTTCCAGGACCAGTCAAGTGAACTTCCAACCCAGGAAGCATGGGAGTATGCAAAAACTCTGGCTTTACTGACCCTTGCCGATTTAAATGACACAACCGAAAAGATTATAATGGGAATATGGTGTGTGGAAACGGCAAGGGACGATGGAGCTCTCGTGTCAACCGTGTTATACTTATTGGGTATGAAGCCGGTATGGACAGACTCATCAAGTGCAGGCTATGACGATGAGGGAAACCCGACAGGTAAGAAGGTATCAGCAATGCCTGAGGTAATTCCATTGGATGATCTGACTCGTCCTGACGGATGGACCCACAAAAGGATAGATGTGAGTGTAATTACAAGTGGTCTGTTTAGAGATCTGTACTCTTCACAGTCAATTTTGATGGATAATGCATTCAGAATGGCATTGGCCAGATCATACTTAACATTAACTGAAGATAAAACATTCCAAAAAAATAAGCAATTGATGGACGCATTGGAAAGCGTAATGGTTAGTATTAACTATTATGGAGTTTCAAATGAGCCTTTGGAATCAAATTATGTCGCACAGCACTGGATTGAAGATACATTATATTATTTAAGCATAGGTTATAATTCAACTTATGCCGGTGAATGCGCAATTACAAGGATATTCGCACCGCCGAACGGAGATTATGGTGCAGGAATATCAAAATTGGTATCAATGTCATGGACATGGAATGATACAAGCGAATTGGCTGATTTCTACCTTGGAAGAATGGGTAACATGTATTCTAAAAACTATTGGGGAGATACAAATCCTTTAGTATTCCTAAGGGCACTGTCAAACTCAGATACCATTGTGGCAAGCCGTAACACAAACCAATATGGTGTTTTGGACAACGACGACTTCTTCGATTACTGGGGAGGTCTGTCAATGACTGTGGAGGAAATCTCAGGCAAGGCTCCGAAATTCAACGTATTGATGTATGCGGATAAGAATAACGCATATGTCTCATCCCTTGAAGAGGTAATGTATAGGGAAATTGCTGCAAGATATGACAATCCCGATTGGATTAAGGGAATGATGAAAGAGGGTTACAGCGGAGCCCGTTACATGTCAAACAAATTCATAAGCAACTTGCACGGATGGCAGGTAACAAGGCCGTCAGCGGTTTCAGACAGCCTGTGGAACAGAATCTATGATACCTATTACAATGACAAATATGGCATAGGAGTCAGTGACTGGCTGATGAGCGGCAACAATGCTTATTCCTATATCTCAATGAGTGGAACAATGCTTACAACAATTCACGACGGCTATTGGAATGCTGATAAGGCAACAATCAGCAAGATAGCAAATACCTGGGCGCAGGCCACAATTCAAAACGGCGTTGCATGCTGTGACTGCAGCTGCGGCAACATTGCAATGATGCAGTGGGCAGTGCAGTACGTAAATCCGGATATTTTGGCCCAACTGCTTCCAAAATTATATGAAGCCACTAAAAATCCGGTGTTTGCAAACAATACCCAAAGTACAGTTCCGCCTGAGTCCCAATCTTCACAGAATCCGCAAAGTGAAGCTTCGACAAATAATCCGACTGAAGGGTCAACTTCCTCTTCAACAGTAAGGACAAATTCAAGTTCAACCACAACCCAAACTACAGCTCAAAACGGTGAAAATGCCCAGGGAGAAGCATTTTCAAATGTTGGTGCGGGAAGTGAATCAGTTCAGGCTGGAAGTTCGTCTTCAGAAAGTGCTGACGTTAAAAAGTCAGTTGAAATCAATCCGATAACCTCACAGTCAGCAAGCGAGGTTGGCCTTTCTATCGTAGCCGTATTGGCTATATTATGTTTAATTATGGTTGTGGCTGTCGGATACTTCAGAGACAGCGACAAATCAGCTAAAAATCAAGATTTAGATAAGTTATTCAATGAAAAATTAGGTGAATAAATGGATGCAATAAACATTTTATGGCAGTTGGGAATTCTTTCTGCCGTTTTAATTTTCGGAATCAAATTGGGCCTTGCAACAGGCCTTGCCAACATGTCAAAGAAATATCTGGCAGTTGTTTCAATAGGTTATGGTGGAGGAGTGTTGATACTGACGAAGATATCCTCATTTTTCACCGAACAGATTACAGATTTGATATATACTTATAACTTCGAGTTTTTCCTGATAATGGCGGTCATAATGATTCTGGCAGGAATATTTACAATACGCGAATATAAGGTGTTTGAGAAAAACACAACCGCCGCTACATGCATGGCGGTGGTTGCTCCGTGTCCGTGCTGTTTTGGATCTATTATCGTAAGCATAATGCTTGTGGCGCCAACCGTAGGATTGGGACTTATGGATTTAAGTCTAGTGGTAGCCGGAGCTTTGGTTTTAACAATTATTGTAACATACTTTGCATCCAATTTCCTGGTTAAGTTTATTAACAAACCGTATCCGATTGTTTTAGGCAATTTCATGTTCTTTTTGGGAATCTATTTCCTGCTCTCAGCACTGTTCTTGCCAAACATTACAGCCATGATTCAAAATCCTATGGATGCAATTTCAATATCCTCTCCATATTCTTTAATTGGAGCATTGATAATTATACTTGTAGTAATCGCAATTGGCGGAATAATATCAAGGAGAAACAGCAATTTCAATTAAGGTGATTTAATGGTAACAACAATTCCTGGAAGCGAAATATTAACCTCAACATTGAACATGATTTCACAGAGTCTGCAGATTCCGGTAATCATATTTTTGGTAATCTTTGCAATATTTGCAGTATTGGCTATTGGGGGCTTAATCTCAGAGTACACATCAAGAAAAAAGGTAACGCCGGATTTGATAGAAGAGATGATTTATTCGATATCAAATGCAACTTCCTTAGATGAAATAAAAAATGTCATTAAAAACGCAAAGATTTATGAATCTCAAAAGGTGGTGCTAATCAAGATATTGCGTTCAAACGAGCTGACTGCCGATTCAAGACATGCCCTTGCTAAAAAGCTGATAGAATTTGAGGAAAACAAGTTCGCAAAGAAAATCGAAAAGACAGATGTCGTAACCCGTATCGGACCTACCTTAGGGCTGATGGGTACACTGATTCCGATGGGACCTGGGCTTGCGGCTTTAGGTGCAGGAGATGTAAACACCTTGGCTAATGCAATCATCGTTGCCTTCGACACAACCGTTGTGGGTATCGGTGCAGGGGCTGTAGCCTATTTCGTATCAAAGATCAGACGTCGATGGTATGAGGAGTATCTGTCCAACTTGGATGCACTTGCCGATGCTCTTTTGGATAAATTGAATCAATAGGGTGGCATTATGGTTCGTGACAAGTCAAAAAAGAGATTTTCAGAAGGCGAAGAAGACCCGATGGCAGGGACTTCCAACCTTGTTGATGCAATGCTTGTGATTGCTGTAGGGTTGCTGATATTCGTTGTCATAAGCTGGAATATGCAGAGCGTAGTATTTCAGGACAATCAGAATCCCCAGCAGCAAATAAATGAAAATTCACCTGACGTATCCGAAGTCAGCGAAGGACAGGTCTTGAATGAAACCCCAGACACTTCAAACAGTTCCGGTCAGGGGTATATGGAAATGGGTAAGGTCTATAAGGATCCTTCAACGGGCAAGCTCATCATGGTTGAAGGTTAAGTGCGACAGGATAGGGTCTTTTTCCCTTTAAATCAGTGGAATATTGATTCTAATCTCTGTTATAGTGAGATTTTCTCCCCTGAAACTTTTAAGCAAGTAATTGGTTAAAAGGTTGCATGATGGAATGCCTAATCAAATATTTAGTATTCAAATACTTGTGGGCTAGAGAAAGAGTAATAAGGTTAATGTAGTGTGAACAATTGTAAGCATCGTAACAACCAGCAACAGGTGGAATACGCTTCATTTTTATGATACTGTTGTATTGCAAGATATTTCTACGAAAATAGGTAATTTATCCGTATCTATTTACTATAACTCGTAATGCTTGCCGGTGTATGAGATTGGACCTAAGTTACTCGTATCTGATGAAAGACTAACCTGGTAAGCCCTAAACAGTCCACTTTAATAATATTTTCTTTTTTTGTGGTAGGTTGATTGTGAATGATATTTAATTCTGTGTAGGGTAAACGATTTCGAAGAAAGCAAATGCCGTTATAGTCGATAAGACAGCAGGAATAAAAGGGAATTATATAACTGTGAACGGATATTATCCAAATATGTTGGATATCATGGGAAACCTGGCTGAATTTCGAATGGTGAATAACATGAATATAAAACGAATTTTTGCTACTTATTCAAAGAATGGGGGTATAACTGATGAGTAACACTCATAGAAATAATTCTTGTGAGTCCACCACCTCATACATTGACGATTGGTCTTCTATTAATTGGTATAAGATTGAAAAGCATGTAGATAAGTTGCAAAAGCGGATATATCATGCCGAAAGTACTGGTGATACTCGCAAAGTAAGGAATCTGCAAAGAATTCTATTATACAGTGATTCTGTACTTTTACTGGCTATTAAGAAAGTCACTCAGACTAATAA
>NZ_JBGVFE010000087.1:0-75000 GCF_045120835.1 Methanobrevibacter sp. | reverse complement strand
GACGCAAGGACAATATCCGAATTTCTTCCGAGTTTCTTTTCACTATCTCCTATTCCCGCTGAGGCATCCTCAATGGTTAGAATGTCATTGCTTCTGCAGTATCTTGAAATGGATTTTATATTCTGTTCTCCTGCATAACCTGCAAAACTTGTAAATATCAGTGCTGAAGAATCGCCAATTTCAATTTCATCCAAATAATCAGGGTTGATAAGGCCAAGGTCTGTTTTCAGGGTTATAATGTTTTTATTTAAAAATTTTGCAATCTGCTTGAATCCGTGCCAGCCTCCCTGATCGGGTATGATTATATCCCCTTCAACAGCAGACAGGGCAATGAATATGCTGTTGTTTCCGCTGGAGGTAATCCTAACATCTTCCTTGTCTGTCAGGTCTTTAATTTTGCCAATGCAACTTTCTTCGTAATCTTTTTCGATATTTCCCTTTGCAACTTCAGACATTATCTCTAAAGTTTCATCGGAAGGCCTTTTAAACTTAAACATTATTCTCACTTTTGAAGTACATATCAAGGGTTGTCTGTTTTGTGTGAAGCATTTCATTAAGCAGGGTTCCCTGCTTTACATATCTGCTGACAGGTATCTTTAATTTGCTTCCCGCATATTCCAGGCATTTTTCCAGGGTTTCAAATTCAAGGTAGGGTCTCAGCATTGCCTCTTTGATGTTTTCCCTTACGTTGAAAACGCCTAGAGGAACGTATCCGTCATATGCTTCCCTTAAAATTATTAATCCGGACTGTTTTTTGATGTTCATCAGATAATCGAGAACCGCCATTTTTGCGGTATAATAGCATCCGCCAACAATTGAGTATTCCTTTTTGCCGCCATTTGTCTCATAGTCTGAAAATATCAACTCTTCATTTCTCATCAGTTTTATAAATGCTTCATACCATTCATATTGCCATTCGGTTGGGGTTAGAATTATTATGTAATAATTGTTCAATGCGCCAAATTCATAAACCCTGTAGGTATCCATTATTTCGAATTTTCTCACTTCCTTAAGGAACAAATCTGCAAGCGTTGAGTCACAGGCCGTAATGGACCATCGTGTCGGAACGAGTTTTCTTCTATTTTTTGTTCCGATTGCACCAACAGAGAATGCCTTCTGCATGGCTGAAAACGGAACATCCTTATTGTGTAGATTCAAAACCGCTTCAGTTGCCTTTAGGTCAGTATCATAAAATGTCTTTTCCAGTTGCCTGTCCCATCTCACCGCATCGATATCGAATTTTTCAATGACTGCACTTGGACCGTGGGGCATGCTGTCTTCTGTAAGCATTGATCCTCTTGGCCTTTTTCCAAATGTCGCTTCACTGTCGATTGACTTTGAGGCAAGTGAGATGTCCTGCAGTTTTTCGACAAAGGGATTTTCCAAATCATCGATTTTAATCAGTTGCTTGCCTCTGACGAGGTTCATTCTGTAGTTGATGATTTCCTCTTGGGACTTGTTCTGGCCAATCCACTCTTCAGGAGCATCCATAATTGACGTATCTCCCATCTGTGAGCTCATCATCGGTCCGGCATACACTTTAGGATATGACCATCTTCCGATGAAAACTGATGGAGGGGTTGTTCCTTCAAGGTTTTTTCCAACCTTAACAGATTTCATTTGGATTTGTTCTGTTAACTTGGCTAAATAAGCATTTTTTGTTGTTTTCATAATTTTCTAAAAAAAGTAAAAAAGTAAAAATACCAAATGGTATTTTTTAACAGAATTCGATGGTTGCAGGTGGTTTATCACTTATTGATAAAGCGACATGGGTTACTTCAGAGATTTCAGAAGTGATTCTTTTTGAGATGGTTTGGACAACATCCCAAGGAAGTTCCGCAACGGATGCGGTCATGGCATCAATTGAGTTAACCACTCTTACTATTACAAGATATCCGAAGTCTCTTTGATCTCCTTTGACACCGGTTACTTTGGTATCGGTCAAAACAGCGAAGTATTGCCATACTGTTTCATCAATTCCTGCAGCTTCAATCTCATCGCAAACGATTTTGTTTGCTTTTCTACAGATTTCAACATTTTCTCTTGTAAGTGCACCGACAACACGTACTCCAAGACCAGGTCCTGGGAAAGGTTGTCTGTAAACTGTTGTTTTCGGAAGGTCCAATTCGTCACCAATTTCCCTTACTTCATCCTTGTAGAGGTCACGAATAGGTTCGCATAACTCCAATTCCATTCCGCTTGGAAGGGCAAGGTTGTGGTGGGACTTGATTTCTCCTTTGGTTTCAATCCAGTCAGGTGCGATAGTTCCCTGCACCAGGAATTTTGCTCCGGATTCGATTGCTTCCCTTTCGAATACTTCGATAAACACTCTTCCAATGATTTTTCTTTTTTCTTCAGGGTCGTCCACTCCTGCCAGCTGGTCCATAAATTCATCGGAAGCATCCACAAACTTGAAATTCAATCTGTCTTTGAAGGTATTGGTTACCTGTTCAACTTCACCTTCTCTTAAAAGACCATGATCTACAAAAACTGCAGTTAAATTATCTCCAATTGCTTCTTGAACAAGAACTGAACAAACTGAACTGTCCACTCCACCGGACAATGCGATTATTGCTTTTTCATCGCCGATTTGGTCTTTAATTTTTTTCACTGCATCTTCAATAAATTCTTTGGGACTTAACATTTTATTCCTCTTCATCTTCTTCTTCGTAATCTTCAATGATTTGTTTGATCATAGCTTCAAGGCCATTGTCATTGCCGGATTCAATGGCTTCAAAAATGTCATCAAATTTAACGTATTTTTCTAATTTAACGGATTTTTGTCCAATTCCTGAGATTCTAAATCCATATTCTTCATCGCCGATTGGAATGTTAACGTATTGTTTTTTCAAACCGGTTTTAAATTCATTTGCTTTGTCTCTTAAATCATCAGCATTATCAATCATTGTTTTCACCTATTTTTGACAGATTTCATAAAAGTTCTTAAAAATTATTTCTCCTTTTGGAGTGTGATGCACTTCTGGATGGAACTGTATTCCATATACATCCTTGTCTTTATGTTTGAATGATTCAACATCACATAAGTTTGAACTAGCCAAGATAATAAAATCTTCAGGGATTGTTTTCACTTCATCTTTATGTGAGGACCAAACATCCATTTCAGGGGCTAGGCTTTTGAATAAATTGTCATCGTTATCAATATTGATTTTTACCTGGGCATAACTTTCGGTATCTGAGGTTGTAACCTCTCCGCCATATGCTTTTGCAATCAACTGGTGTCCAAGGCATATTCCCAAAATAGGTATATCAAAGTGTTTAATGTATTCTTCACTATTTCCTGCACCTTCAAGTGAGGGTCCTCCTCCTAAAATTAGTCCAATAGGATTTTTAGCTTCAATCTCTTCGATTGACATGTCATTTGAAACTAATTCGGAGGGAATGTTTAAATACTGTAAGCTCCTTTGAATTCTGTGGTTATATTGCCCTTTGTTGTTGATAACTACAATTGTCATATTATACTCCATTAAAATATAATAATATTATTTTTAGTTTTTTTATTTATTATAGTTTATCAATGTAAAAGAAAATCTTAAAGGTTTATATATTACATAGAATAAATTTGAATTACATGGAACTTCAAGATTTAATATTTATAATTGGGGCCATTTTGATAGCAGTTGTGCTGTTCAAATTATTCATGTGGTTATTGCCAATCATTGTAGTGCTGCTTATTGCATTCTTTATTTACCTTTTCCTGCAGGAACGCTATAACTGATTCTGCAGGTCTGTGAATGCTGAAGTTGCAGCAACTGCACCTTCGCCGCAGGCAACAACCCATTGCTTTAGGCCGACACAAACATCACCGATTGCATAAACATAGTCAACATTGGTTTTCTGATTCTTATCTATGATGATGTGACCTGACTCATCCAGATTGACATTCAGCTGCTTTGCAAGCTCTGTGTGAGGAATATATCCAACGCTTATGAAAACTCCGTTTGTTGGGATTTCTTTTGTTTGCCCAGTCTGGGTATCTTTCAGGACAACTGATTCAACCAGCAGGTCACCTTTTATCTCTTCAACTGTAGCATTCAGGATGCTTGGAATTTCTTTTTCCTTTATCTGATTCTGCAGATGCTTTTGGGCTCTGAATTCATCCCTTCTGTGAACGACTGTAACATTGGCGCCCAGGTTTTTGAGGTATAGCGCTTCCTGAAGGGCACTGTTTCCTCCTCCGACCATGAGGATGTCACGTCCAACAAAGAAGAATCCGTCACATGTTGCACAGTAACTTATGCCTTTGCCTTTGAATTCCTCTTCTCCCTTTGCATCCAGGTGTCTGTGTGAGCTTCCGGTTGCAAGGATAATGCTTTTTGCTTGATATTGATCCTTATTGGTTGTAACCGTAAACCTGAATTCCGTGTCATTTGAGGCAATTTCTGTCACTTCCTCCATTTCATGCAGTCTGCAGTTTTTGGTTGCTTGGGATTTCATTTTTTCAATCAGCTCCAGGCCTGAGATGTTGTCAAAGCCAGGATAGTTTTCCATTTCTGGAACTTCACGGCCCAATCCTCCTGCGAGGTCACGGTCAATAATTAGGGTTTTGGTTCCTTGTCTTCCGGCATAGATTCCTGCTGTAAGCCCTCCTGGGCCGGCACCTATGATAATGATGTCATACTTTTCCATTTTTTCACCTGTTTTTTGAAAGTTATATATTATTTGGTGGTTATTAGTAATTGTATTTTTGGAAAACTTTAATACCATCTTCGGCACAACATTTGTTTAGGTGATACGATGAAGATATGTCCGGAATGCGGTTCTGTTCTTGCAGATTATGAATTGTGGTGTGAATGGTGTGGATTTAACCCTGATTATGATATGGGGGATTGGGAAGACGATTGAAGGTGGTTATTATGGGAATATGTCCTCAATGCGGTAGTTTTGTTGATGAAGGAGAGCCTTATTGTCCATATTGCAGTTACTATCCCAGTTCAACTTCGGAAGATGATGATAATTCAATTGAGATAGGTGGAAAAAGCTATGATAGGGACGAAGTTGAAGATGCACTGAGGGAAAACGGTTATGACCTGGATGATTTAAAGAGGGATTTAATCGATGAGGATGAGCTGGAAGATATTCTCTACTGGCTGTGACGTGTGACAAAATCGTCAGGTGTTTTTTTTAGTTTTTTATTTGAAGCCGTAAATATTTTCCCTCTTTATATAACAATAGTTATATTAATATATGATAAGTTTTTTAATGTATTATGTTAATAACTAAACTTGAATCTTAAACGGGGAATAATATGGAAAATCGTACTGGACTTTTTTCAAATGCGGTCATATGGTTCGGAGTTGCCATTTCTGTTTCTGAAATTGAGGCAGGAATAGGAATCGGAACTATATCATCAGGAGGATCTCTATGGATTCCACTAATTCTCGGACACCTGCTGGGAGGACTGTTGCTCTTTTTGGTGGGGCTGATTGGTGCACGCATACGGCTGAATGCGATGGAGATGACTGAATCCACCTTCGGCAAATACGGATCCAAATTTTTCGCTGCATTGAATGTGCTCCAGCTTGTTGCATGGGTTGCTGTATTGAATGCCCAAGGAGCATCTGCATTGACTAGTCTCAATCTTCCGATTTCATTTCCCTTGATATGTCTGATACTTGCGGCATTCATTGCACTATGGGTTTACCTTGGTTTACAGCGAATAGCAAAAATAACAACTGTTGTGATGGCAATTCTTGTAATGCTGCTTGTTGTGATGTCCTTTAAATTTTTAGGTGTCTTACCTGGTGTAGAGGGCATGTTGGGAAATTCTCAAGCACTTGGATTCTGGAACATTTTTGAAATTTCAATTGCAATGCCGATTTCATGGCTGCCTGTGATTTCTGACTACACCAAGGATGTAGAAAAGCCTGTTAATGCCACACTCGTATCTGCAGCAGCATATACAATCGCAAGCCTCTGGATGTATTTCATCGGTGTTGAAATTGCAAGCATAGGTGCAAACTATAGCATTGCACAGGCGATTCTTTTTGCAAATCTTGGAATTTCAGGAATCATAATTGTTGCACTTTCGACTGTGACCACCAACTTCCTGGCGGCCAATTCCGCCGGTGAATCCGCAAAGGTAATCTATAATAAATTAAATCCGAAAGTTGCAGGAGTTGTTGTCAGTGGGGTGAGTGCAGTGCTTGCCATTTCAGGAATCATGAATCATTACATTGATTTTCTCTATCTGATCTCTTCGGTATTTGCTCCTATGGCGGCGGTACTGCTTGTTTCATTTTATCTTGACCGGGATAATGACGGAGACGTCAGGACCTGGTACTGGAATATGTTCGCATGGCTTGCGGGTTTTGTTATCTATCATGCTGTTGTATCTATGGATTCGGTTATTCTGGGCCCGTCATTAATTGCAGTTATCACATCAGCATTGCTTGCCTATCTTTGGATATTTTTTAGAAAAAAGTCTATTTTTTCCTCAAAGGTATAACTTTGTTTAATTCCATCATTTTTTTCACAATAAATATATACTTAATATTTGAAAATATTAATTATATTACAACTTTTTTGGAGGAAAATAATTTGAAATATAAAAAGATAATGATGCTGACAGTCATTGCATTGTGTTTGTTTGCTGTTTCGGCTGTAAGTGCGGCAGACAATGCTACAGGTGATATTGTTAGTCTAGAAGACAGTAACCAGGCAATTGAAGAATCAAACAATGAAGAAATAATTGCTGCAACTGATGATGGTACATTCACTGCGCTGCAAAAAAAGATCAACAATGCTGCAGCAGGTTCAACAATAACCCTGGAAAATGATTATAAATATGATGAAGGGTTTAGCACTGATGGAATTCTCGTCACTAAAGATTTGACAATCAACGGTAATGGCTATACCATAAACGGACTGTCCAAATCAAGAATTTTCTCACTGTCCTATGAAAACGTAAAATATGGCAGTTCTGACAATTTTAAACTCACAGTTTATAATGTCAATTTCCTAAACGGATATGCGACAGGAAGTGGCGGTGCCATCAAATCCGTTGCAGGTGTGGTGTATGGCAGTAATCTTTTAAAATCTTATTGGTATTCATGGGATTTGGACATTAGCAATTGTGTATTCAGGAATAATAAGGCAACCGGTTCTGATGGTACCGGAGGAGCTATTGACACCCGAGGTAAATTAACCCTTAAAGGTTCAACATTCACAAACAATGAAGCAAAAAGTTCCGGAGGGGCGGTTTATAGTGGTACTTCTAAAAATTATGGTAATGTAGAATGCAGCAACTGCATTTTCACAAATAATAAAGTAACCGGGTCCGGCGGAGGAGGTGCCTTACACATTTATGGTACCGCTGTTTTGAATGGATGCTCTTTTAATGGCAATGAAGCTCCATCATATTCTGGAGGTGCAGTCTATACCAGCAAGCCCATTAATATAAACACCTGTTCATTCACTGGAAATAAAGCTAAAGACGGTGGTGCGGTTTTTACTTTCAGCAGTACCGTAAACATCAATGACTGTACTTTCAAATCAAATATTGCCTCAAGAAATGGAGGTGCAGTATATTCAATTCAAGGACAAAACATTAAAAACTGTGAATTTGTGGCCAATCAGGCATCCGCAGATGGGGGTGCAGTCCATTTCAACGGTAAGTCTACAACCACATCCAGTTCTTCCCAATCAACATCAATTTACACTAATATGATTGAAAGTTCAAATTTTAAGGATAATGTTGCAGGAGACGCCGGAGGTGCAATATACTGTGTTTTAAACAAGATGAATGGCAAAACTTATGGCGGATTTGCGGAAAAATGCACATTCAAAAACAATAAGGCTAAAAGCAACGATAACGTCTATGGAACCACTACAACCAATTGTGTCTTCCAGTCAAGTGATGCTTCTGCAAAAAACACTAAAATACCAACAAAATTAATTGCATCTAAAAAGACCTTTAAAAAATCTGTAAAAGCTAAAAAATACTCAGTCACTTTAACAACAAACAAAAATATAGTAATTAGTAATGTATGGGTCAGTTTGAAAGTTAACAAAAAGACATTTAAAGCCAAAACCAACAGTAAAGGTAAAGCAACCTTCAAAATAACCAACTTGAAGAAGAAAGGGACTTTCAAAGCTGCGATAAAATACAAGGGAAATAACAAATATAATAAAGTAACCAAGAAAGTCAAAATTGTTGTCAAGTAATCTGCTATGGCAGTTACTTGCTTTTTTTTTTATTTTCTTCGCCAAAAAACTAGGCTAAATTTTAAATTTCAATTTAATATTTCACTATTTCTTTAATTTGAACTCAATTGTATTGTCATTCCTTCATTTTTTTCACTCCTGCCTTTGCGGCGAAGTTACTTTCGCCAGTTCATGACCAAAAATTCCATTTAAAAATATTTATCACATATGATTTTCAAATTAAATATAGATTAAAAGTAAAAATTTGGAGAACAATCTATGAAATACAAAAAAAGCATGATTATATTAATGCTCGCTATTTTTCTATTCGCAATTGCAGCTGCAAGCGCAAGTGATGTGAATGAAACAGCATTAGCAAGTGAAGATACAGGTCAATTGGAATTGTCAGGTGACGAAATAACTGATGATAATATCCAAACAAATGAAGAAAACCCTGCATTGGCAGCAGGGGATAATGATGAAACCGATTCGCAAGTATTAACTGCCGGTAAATACACTTACTCTTACTTGCGAGAACAAATTGGTTCCGGCGGAAATATTAACTTAACTAAAGGCACTTACACTTATAATAATGATGGCAACACCATAGAAATCAGGGATTCTGGTGTAATTGACGGTAAAGGGGCAGTCATTGATATGGCAAAATCAGATATTCGTGCATTTTATGTACATGCTTCAGGAGTAACAATTAAGAATCTAACCATTAAAAATGCTAACTTTGAGGGTGATGGAGGAGCTATTTTCTTCACTAATTCGGGCATTGTTGAAAATTGTACTTTTATTAATAACAATGCAAATTTTGGGGGTGGTGCAATATATTTCAGTTTTTATGGTACTTACGAAGTAAGAAATTGTAATTTCATTAATAATGTTGCAGAACATGGTGGTGCACTTTACTTCCTGCAAAATGGTACTGTAACAAATTGTACTTTTACTAATAACGCTGCCGTTATGTCCGGTGCAGTTCAATTAGGTTATGGTAACGTGGCAAATTGTACTTTTACTAATAACTCAGCTCCTGCTGGTTATGGTGCAGTTAATATATTTCAAGGCAGTGTTGAAAATTGTAATTTTACTAATAACAAAGCAAACATAGGGGATGGTGGTGCAGTTGGCTTATCTGATGGTAACCTGACAAATTGTACTTTTACTAATAACTCTGCCGGTCATGGAGGCGCAGTTTTATTATCTGAAAGAAGTAATGCAGTAAATTGCAAATTTGTTAACAATACTGCAACCGGTAAGGGTGGTGCAGTTTGCGCCAATCTAAAGTGCACTATAACAAATTGTAATTTAACTTATAACAACGCAAAAGAGGGTGGTGGTGCAGTTTACTTCAGGTATCCTGGTGAAGTGAAAAATTGTAATTTTGCTGACAACAATGCTTTTGGTTATGGGAGTTGTGGTGGTGTAGTTTACTTCGCGGATTATGGTGAAGTAACGGAGTGTAATTTTATTGGAAGCAATGCATCCTCTGGTGGAGCTATTTATTTTGAGAACGATGGTCGTGTTGAAAATTGTAATTTTACTGACAACAATGCTGTTGGTTATGGGAGTTATGGTGGTGCAGTTTACTTCAATAATATTGGTGAAGTGAGAAATTGTAATTTTGCTGACAACAATGTGGAGGGTTATATGTGTGGTGGTGGTGCAGTTTACTTCAAGAATGCAGGGAATATAACAAATTGTAATTTTGTTAATAACTCCGCAACTGGCGAAAAGTGTCAAGGAGGGGCAATTTTCTTGGTTGGAACGGTTTATGTAAAGGAGTGTAATTTTGCTGACAACAATGCTGTTGGTTATGGGAGTTGTGGTGGTGCAGGTTACATCTACAATGAGGGGAAAGTAATAAGTTGTAATTTTACTGATAATTCTGCTCTCTATGATGGAGGGGTAACCGCTACGGGTGATGAGATTTGTGGTGGTGCACTTTACTTCCGAGGTTATGGTGAAGTAACGGATTGTAGTTTTGCTGACAATAATGCTGTTGGTTATGGGAGTTATGGTGGTGCGGTTTACTTCAATAATATTGGTGAAGTGAGAAATTGTAATTTTACCGACAACAATGCGGTGGGTTATAATAGTGGTGGTGGTGCAGTTTGTTTCGCTAATGCTGTTGAAGCGACAAATTGTAATTTTAATGGTAACGCCGCTTCTGTTGGTGGTGCTATCTTTTTCTATAAACTTTCGTCAGGTAGTGTGGTAAATTGTAATTTCGCCGATAATAATGCAGATGCGGGTTCTGCAATTTTCTTATGGGAGATTTCATCTGCTATACGGGTTTCCCACTCTCGTTTCTTAAACAATAGGGCGAATGCTGAAGATTTAAAAATAATCAAAAATGATAATAATATTACAATTACTTTCAAAGGTAAAGATAACCTTTTAAATGCAATCTATTCGAATAATGATACTGGATTTGCCTTTAACAATGTAACCTATTGGGGTGCAAAAGGAATCACAAACACAGACAGTTCCGCTCCAGTCAGATCCAATAATGAAGCTGGTCAAAAAATCAATGTTGGCATAGTTGTTAATGATGGCATTGTTTTAAATGAGGTTAAAGTCACAGATGAGAATGGTATGATTGTTTTTGATATAAGTGCTGGTGAAAATTATTTCATAGGTGCTCGCCATGACACAGATTCATACTACACCGAAGCTGTAAGAATAATCTCAAACAACACTAAATTCAATGTGAATGTCATATCCCAGACAACCACTGGCAGGACAGTAAACATCACTGCAAAATCCAACATTCCAAATGGGGTCATACAAGGTAAATTACTTTTCATCTTACCAAAAGGCACTGAAATCAATGCAATCTATGCAGGCAACGGAACCTGGTGGGCAGTATATACATTTGAGGATTATGCGGTGTACAATGTCAATGCATCCTATATCGGATTGGACAATGTGGCTGTCAGTAATGCCACAATAACTATCAACAAATCTAAAACGGAACTGACAGCAAAGGCAATCACTGCAACCTACAACAGCAACAAAAAACTCATAATCACTTTAAAAGACATCAACGGCAAACCGCTCATCGGAGTCCCGCTGACTGTCAATATCATGAGTGATGAAACATACACAACCGATGCAAACGGTCAGGTCAAAATAAATGTCGGCAAGCTCATCCCAAAAACCTATAATGTAAAAATCACATTTAAGGAAAGCGCAGACTTCAAGGCCTCACAGACTGCTGTCAAGGTTACGGTCAAAAAGGCAAAATCCAGAATAACCGCCAAAAAGAAAACTTACAATGCCAGTATAAAAGTCAAAAAATATGTGGCAACATTAAAATCAGGCAAAAAACCAATCAAAAATGCAAAATTAACTCTTAAAATCAAAGGAAAAACATTCAAGGCAAAAACCAATGCCAAAGGAAAGGCAACCTTTAAGATCACCAAGTTGAGTAAAAAAGGAACATTCAAGGCAACAGTAACCTACAAAGGTGATAAATACTACAATAAGGTAACCAAGAAGAATGTTAAAATCATTATTAAGTAACTTGCTTCAGCAGTTACTTAATTATTTTCTTTTTTTCACAACTTCGTATAGATTAACCGTCAGGAACTCGATCATTCCTTCGCAGTAGCCATTTTGCTTTCATGCGTGATTAATAATTCATTACATCAGGAAACAACAGTATATCTAAATGTATTTTTAGGAGCCCTAATCATATCACAAGGATACTACTCAAAAACGGCCATACAGCAATTATCTGAGAACTAAAAAATTCAGGCCCCTAAAAATTATTACTTGTGAACCATTAACAATTTATGTAGATCAAGTTATAAATTTCATCGGAGATGTGTTCAATGCAGAATTAATCCCTTCTGAAGCAGGTAATTTAATTTATTCAACAGATAATGAAACAATTCTTATAGTTAATTCTACAGGTTTTAAAGGATTTAATGGTGGTGTTGCAAATATTATTGTGGAGTTTATTGAACAGATGAATATGCTCCAATTATTGCATTAGTTCCAATAACAGTATTGAAATATGATGCAGAAATCACTGTTAATGAATCAATAACTATGGATTATGGTGGTTTTGAAACGATTAATGCTACATTAACTCCAAATCTTGGCAATCTTGTTTATAGTAGTGAAAATATTAATATTGCAACAGTAAATGAAAACGGTTTAATTTCTGCAGTGGGTGCTGGAACTACTGTGATTAATGTTAAATTTGAAGGGAATAGACAATACAAAGCAACAAATAAAACTATTGCTCTAACTATAAATAAAATTGATTCTGATATACCCTTATGGTTCCATCAAAGTTGAAACTTGACAAAAATTATAATTATAGTTAACTACATATACTGAGCGATTGAAATATGTTAAGTTTGTGTAGGTCTACAATTATTTTTGAAGGGATGGGTGGATATATTAATAGTTTTAGAATAATTGTGATAAAAAAGAGAGATAATTGGTGTTTAATGGAGTTGTTAAACACCAGTGTTTTGAGGAAAATTATAGTGTTTGGCAGATTTTTTTAAATTTTCCAACGACTTGTTTTCGAGATTAAGTAATACTATTTTGGCAAAAAAGTATTAAAAATCCGACTTTTTTGGTATGTCTTAAGTATAAGACTTGTATCAAATTAGCAAATTGTGAAAATCTAATTCAACACATTTCTAATTTTGGAGAGTTTATTATTATTTGACTAATAATGTGAGAGTTTTTAGGTTGACCTAAATTTCATCTCTATTACTTACTTTGTCGCCATAGTATATAAAGCTTTGCATTTTTTTAGGTGTACCTAAATTATATTGCAAATATAAAAAAGAAAAAAATGGTGATGCGTGGTTTTTACTATCCGTTAACCACTTTTACTTCCTGATAAGTCATATAAAGGGAGTAAATCCATATTATGAATACAACAATGCCAAAAATCTGGCTTACAAAAAGATATAACACTTCAACTATTATTGCAATCATGGCTAAAATGATGCCCTTCTGCACATCTCCTGCGTAAATCAATCCCAGGCCGGATCATATCAGTGAAAGGACCAATGCGATTATCATATTCTTTTTGCCATTATCACACCTCATTATTCTGTAAAAATAGTTTCTAACTTCATTTATTTAATGTTTATCTTGAGTATGGTATATTATTACATTATTTTGATAATGGGAGTTATTTTCTAATCAAAATATATAAATGATGAATGATATAGTGTAATTAGCAACCGGTGATTAAATGTTTGAAAACATGAATAAGACTAAGGCATATGCATTTCTTGCGGGGATATTTTGTGCCTGCATGATTGCATCTAACATATTGGCTACACGAACGCTGGAAATAAGATTCATAGCTTTGCCGTGTTCAATATTGACATTCCCTATACTATTCATAGTTAATGATGTCCTATCTGAAATTTACGGTTACAAACTGACAAAGGATATTATCTATTTGGGGTTCATCATCAATGTTGTGGCTGTTGGCCTATATCAGGTTGCCATGATGTTTCCTTCAAGCAGTCCCAATGCCCCATCATTTGCAGCTCTTCTCTCAACAACTCCCAGACTTTTTGTGGCGGGGCTTATTTCCTATTTGATGGGTAATATTTTAAATTCCAGAGTACTTGTCAAATTGAAGGAAAAATACTCTGATCTGCTTTTTGTACGTGTTATAGTGAGTACTATGATAGGGGAAACTGTCGATTCTGTTATTTTCATTTCAATTTCCTTCTATGGAGTTCTGCCGGATGAATTGATTGTGACCATGATCTGCTGTCAGATAGTGTTCAAGGTACTCTATGAGTTGATATTCTATCCGGTAACTCGAAAAGTGATTTTCAAAATAAGAACATTGGATGAGGGGTCACTGTTTAGCCAGAATTAAAAAAAGAGTTATTGGAAACTCATTCGAGTTTCCCTAGATTAGTTTTTGAATTTCTTCACGAACGATTTTATTTACAAGACCACCATCGGCTTTTCCTTTAAGCTGTTTCATGCACATTCCCATTAAAGGACCCATGGCACCCATCTGACGTTCTTTTACCATTCCTTCATTTTGAGCTACAATGCCGGCAATGATTTCATGCACATCTTCTTCACTCATCATGACCAGATTGTTTTTCTCGGCAATTTCGCCGATGTCCATTTCAGGCGCCTTGATTGTTTCAACAGCTAATTTACGGACACTGTCTTTTGCAATTTTACCATCAGCCAAAAGGGTAAAGATTCCTTTGAAGTGATCTAAAGTTAAGACATTAACGTCATGTCCTTCCCTTCTGATTTCTCTAAGGTCATATGCAAGAAGTGAAGCCACAGGTGTTGCATCAACGTCAACTTCAGCTAATATGTCTTCAAACATGTCGGCCTCTTGCCTTTTTACAAGCTGTGTTGCCAGATCCTCACTTAAATTATACTCTTCAATGATTCTGGCCTGTTTTACGTCAGGAAGTTCAGGCAGGTTGTTTGCAATAGGTTCAATCCTGTCGGATGTAATCTTAAACAATGGAATGTCAGTTTCAAGATACATTCTGTTTGCAGTTGGAAGAGGTCTCATGTATTCGGTATTGCCGTCTTCAAGAGCTTTTCTTGTCTCTTCAACAACACCCTCCAAACCTAGATTTGCTCTTCTTTTAACTTCTTCCAGTGCAGATACTGCAATGTCCTCATCGTGAGCTACAATAATAAATGCGTCATCTTCACCAATGTTTAAGAACTCAGCAACCTTATCAACTTCATCTTGTTTGATTCCATAGGCAGGCAACTCATCGGAGTGGAAAATACCTGCAACACCACGTTTTTTGGCATAGCTTGCAATTTCAGTACCGAATCTCCTTCCAGGCTGTACTTCACGACCTATCAAACCGTCATAGCCTTTTAAAACAACTGCCTTAATGGTTTCAGCTGATTTTAAAATCTTTGATTCGGTATCCTTGAGCACTTCATCCAAGTCATGAATTTCATCAAGAACTTCTGCATTTCTGTTTTGAAGTTCATTTTTAATGTCAATTAATGCAAGTTGTCTTTGAACCTCACGGTTTACGATTTCAGCCATCAAATCCAAGTCCTGAACACCCTTGATTTCCACACGTGCACCTTCGGCAATGGAAATGTTTAAATCCTGTCTGATTGTACCGAGGCCTCTTTTAACGTTGGTACTTCTTAAAATCTGACCAAGCATATATGCAACTTCCCTAACCTGGTCAGGATGGTGCATTGAAGGGTCTGTGGTAATTTCAGCTAATGGAATACCTAATCTGTCAAGTCTGAATTCGGTAAATTCGTCTTTGGTTTCAACTCTTCTTGCGGCATCCTCTTCAAGACCGAGACTTTCGATAACTACCTTACCGTAAGGAGTGTCAAGGTAACCGTCGGTTGCAACCATACCGGTTCTTTGAAATCCTCCGGTGTTACTTCCGTCGATAACCTGTTTACGCATGGTATGAAACTCATCAACAATGTGCATGTTCATAAGACATGCGATGGTAATACAGATATCTAAAGCTTCCTCATTTAGACTGTGAGGAGGTTCATCATCGTTTTCAACAAGACATGTGTGTTTTGCAAAGTTTTCATATTTGAAATTCAGGCCCCTAAGTGATTCCTGAAGTGCAGCACGGTCGATTTCACCAAGCTCTGACTGTGTAGGCCTTAGTTTTCTTTGAACGAGTTCGTCAAAATCATCATCAACAAGTTCTGTTTTACATGGACAGAACAGTTTGTGCTGACTGTTAAGCTGTTGGTGAATTTCAAGTCCCATTTTCAATCCTAGTTTTTCATAATCATATTCCATGCTATCACCTTAGTTTAAGAAATCCTTAATTGTTGATCTTTCTGAAAATTCACCAGCAATGTTAGTTTGCATAATCTCTTTTACTTCTGTGTAATCGTCACTTTGGCCTAACGCCCAGCATAATTTGACATAGGTGGTTTCAGGGGTCATGTCAAGTCCTGATATAACTCCTGCATCCAAAATGTTACGTCCTGTTGAATAAACGTTCATGTTGACTCTGCCGTAAAGACACTGTGAGGTCATGATTACCGGAATGTTTTCATCCTGCGCCCTTTTGAATGAACTTATTAATTCATTTGGAACATGTCCAAGACCGGTTCCTTCCATGACAATACCTTTATATCCTTTATCGATATGATATTCAATGTATTCATTAGATATTCCCGGAAAGCTTTTGATGAATCCGACTTTCTCTTCAATTTGAGTATTCAACTCCAGTTCGTTTTCCCCACGTTTTGTATAATCATAATCGGGATTGATGTTTACTTTCTTGTTTTGGATTTTAGCTATCGGCTGTGCGTTGATGCTTCTGAATGTATCTCTTCTTGAAGTGTGCATTTTTCTGACCTTTGTTCCTTTGTGAAGGTAAGTGTATTCATCATTTAAACTGCCGTGCATACACACACAGACTTCTGCAATGTCTGATTTTGCAGCAACTACAGAATCGATTAGATTGATGTTTGCATCACTTGAAGGTCTGTCTGAACTTCTCTGAGCTCCAGTAATGATGATTGGAACAGGAGTTTTCAGCATGAAGCTCAATGCAGCTGAGGTATAGTGCATTGTATCTGTACCGTGAGCTATTACAACTCCGTCAGCACCGTTTGAGATGTCATTGGCGATCTCTTCTGCCGCTTTTACCCAGTATTCAGGTTTCATGTCTTCACTTAAGATATTATATAATGCTTTGACATTGTAGTTTGCATAATCCAAAAGTTCAGGATTGGCCTTTACAAGGTCTGATGCGGTAAATGCAGGATGCACTGCTCCGGTTCTGTAATCAATAACTGATGATACTGTGCCTCCGGTTGAGACAATTGAAATGTTCTGTTTTGCATCATCATGAGGAATTTCGGTTTCACCAAATCCTATCTTTGGCTTTTCACCTTTCTCAATGAGTTCTGCAGTGGTGTTTTCAATAGCTACGCCAATGTTGTAACCGCTTGACAATTTGATTACAAGATATCCGTCATCTGCATCTTCCGGCCTGTCAAGCAAAATACCGGTATAGGAAATGTCTTCTTTTATGACTTTAATCTTGTCTCCTATACCTAAACCATAGTTTTCTATATAATTTTTAGCATTTTCTTTATAAGTCATCAAATCACACTATGAATTGTTTTTAAGCCATTCCGCTCCGGCTTCTAGCACTTCAATATTCACATCAATGACCTTAGGTTTTGATGCAAACATTTCACGAATGGCATTTTCATAAGATTCACGTTTCAAAGCATCAGTAAGTTCTGTCAATGCACCTAAAAGTGCAGTGTTTGCAGTTCTTGCGTTTCCATGTTCTTCGGCAATGTCAACACAAGGCATTGCAATGACCTTGATGTCTCTGTCTGTTTCAAATTCACCGATATGTGAATCGTAAAGAATTACTCCTCCGTCTTTTACGTCCTGTGAGAACTGTTCAAGGGAAGGTTTGTTTAAAGCAATTAAAACGTCAATGTCATCAACAACAGGAGTTCCTATTGTTTCGTTTGAAATAACAACAGAACAGTTTGATTTTCCCCCTCTCTGCTCAGGTCCATAGCTAGGATACCATGAAACGTGCTTTCCTTCAGCACATGCTGCCTGAGCTATTGTCAAACCGGCACTTAAAACGCCCTGACCTCCGAATCCTGAAACCTTGATGCTTGTTGGTGTGATGCTTTCATCATCAACATAACCTGATTCATCACTTCTTGTAACATTGAATATTTTATCCAATGATTCGGTTGAAAAGTCACTTTCTGGTCTTATGACAGGTTCTTTGATGTATAAGTTATTTCTGAAATTTTTAACAGGGAATTCCTTTTCCATCTGCTCTTCAATGAATTTCTGTGCACTTGCAACATCCTGTTTCAGGTTTGTAGGACAAGGTGAGAGTACTTCAACAAATGAATAACCTTTTCCTTCTTTTTGAACGGTTAAAGCCTGTTTGATGGCAAATTTTGCAAGTCTGATTTTTAAAGGATTAGCAAGGGAAACCCTTTCAATGAACACAGGTGCCTTTAATGTGTTGATTAACTCACACATGTGTGTAGGGTGTCCGGCATAATCAGGATCTCTTCCGGTCTGACAGGTCACTGTCTTTTCACCGATTAAAGTGGTTGGCGCCATCTGTCCACCGGTCATTCCGTAAACGGTATTGTTTACGAAAAATACTGCAATCTTTTCTCCTCTGTTTGCAGCCTGAAGGGTTTCATTCAAACCGATTGAAGCCAAATCCCCATCTCCCTGATAGCTCATAACAATTGCATTATCCTCAGCTCTTGAAATGCCTGTAGCTACTGCAGGTGCTCTTCCGTGAGCAGTCTGGAAGTTTCCACAGTTGAAGTAGAAATAAGCATAAACTGAACATCCCACAGGTGAAATCATTACACATCTCTCCTGTATTCCGAGCTCATCCATACATTCAGCTATTAATTTATGTAAAATTCCATGTCCGCAACCTGCACAGTAGTGAGTAGACTGAATATTTGTTCCTTTTCTTGGATATTCTTCTAAAAGGGACTGTGGATTTCTACGTATCTGCAATTCATAATCTTTATTTTCTTTATCGCTCATTTTTCCACATCCTCTAATCTATAATATTTGGACTGGCCTTTTCCTCACTTCTTTCGGATAGGTCTATGTCTTCATCATCATATCCTGCTATTTCATAAATTTTAGCAAGAATCTGTTTTAGTTCAATCAGGTTTCCACCCATTCTGTTGACTAAATGAGTATCTTCTTTTCTTAATGCTGCAAACTGAACGTCAGCCAGTAATTGTCCGTTACTCATTTCAACTGAAATGAAACTGACTCCTTTGTCTGCCAATTCTTTTACTCTATCAACCGGGAAAGGAGATAATGTAATAGGTCTTAAAAGTCCGACTTTTATGCCTTTCTCACGGCTTTTGTCAACGGAGGATCTTGCAATTCTTGAACTGATACCGAATGATACCAGAACAATATCTGCATCTTCAACCTGGTACTCCTCATATATTACTTCTTCGGCTTCAATTTGAGCATATTTTTCCTGAAGTTTGTAGTTGAAGTCTTCTAATTCATTAAAATCATTATAAATTGATGTAATGAGGTTTTCCATGGTTTCCTTATCACCTTTCACTGCCCATGGCTTGTCATTTTTAGGTTCTATGGCTTTTTCAGGGAATACTAAAGGTTCTGCCATCTGACCTAGGGTACCGTCTGCAAGAACAACTACAGGGTTTCTCCATTTGTCTGCAAGTTCAAATGCTTTCATTGTCAAGTCACACATTTCCTGGACGCTGTTTGGAGCCAGAACTATGTTTTTATAGTTTCCGTGACCTCCTCCCTTAACGACCTGATTGTAGTCTCCCTGTTCAGGTCCGATATTTCCAAGTCCGGGGCCTGCTCTCATGATGTCAACAATAACTGCAGGCAATTCGGCACCTGCAAGAAATGTGAATCCTTCCTGCATTAAACTGATTCCCGGTCCTGATGAGGATGTCATTACTCTGTGACCGGTTCCTGATGCACCATACACCATATTGATTGATGCCTCTTCACTTTCGGCCTGAACAAAGTTTCTTCCAACCATCGGGAAGTATTTTGATGCTTCGTGTAAGATTTCACTTGCGGGAGTGATTGGATATCCAAAGAAACAGTCACAGCCTGCATACATTGCACCAATGACAACTGCAGTATTTCCTTTTACCATTTGATTGCTCATTTAATTTCCCCCTTTACTGGTCACTTTTGCCTTAATCATTTTTGCAACGTCATCATTTCTGATATTTTTTAACTGATGCACTTCAAGCGCCAACGGTTCCGGACAGGTAAAGTAACAGTCTTTACACCCGGTACAGCCGTCGCCACTGTAAACGGCAAACTGGTAACCAGCATCATTCATTTCATCACTAAGGACAATTGCATTTTGAGGACATCCGACGATACATCTCATACATCCTTTGCAAATCTCCTTATTTATAACTGGATAAGATATTTCTTCTGTCATTTATATCATCTGAATTATTTATTGTAATCTTTTTCTCTGATTTCAACTCTTCTTGTTTTACCGCTGATGGTTTCCGGAAGTTCATCTCTATATTCAACCATTCTTGGGTATTTATAAGGAGCTGTTACGTTTTTAACATGATTTTGAATGTCTTTTGTAAGTTGTTCTGACGGTTCAAAGCCAGGTTGCAGGACAATTGTTGCCTTTACGATTTGACCTCTTACTTCATCAGGATAAGCTGTAATTGCACAGTTTGAAACCGCTTCGTGAGACAGTACTGCGCTTTCAACTTCATATGGTCCTATACGGTAACCTGAAGATTTGATAATATCATCGTTTCTTCCGACAAAGTGAACATAACCGTCTTCATCCACCCATGCGGTATCTCCGCAGTGATAGTAACCGTCATGGATTTGCTGTTTGTATTTTTCTTCATCATTAACATAATCTTTGAATAATCCAGGATTTGGACCATCATCAAGTTTGAAACAAAGTTCTCCTTCTTCTCCAATTTCCACTTGTTCATCGTTTTCATCATGTAATTCTAAATTAAATAATGGGGAAGGTTTTCCAATTGAAGCAACCTTTGCATCCAGCCATATGAATGTTCCGATAGATAATGTGGTTTCAGTCTGACCGAATCCTTCTTTAATTCTTAAACCTGAAATATCATAGAATCTGTTGGATACTTCCGGAGGAAGTGGCTCACCTGCAGTGGTGACATAAGTAAGGTTTGAAAAGTCATATCCCTGAATATTTTCCTTAATTAGGAATCTGTAAACTGTTGGAGGGGCACAGAAAGTATTTACTTTGAATTTAATTACATTTTCAAGTAATTTTATTCCATCAAATCTGTCATAATCATAAATAAATATTCCGGTTCCACTAATCCATTGACCATAAATGTTTCCCCATACAGCCTTACCCCATCCGGTATCCGCTGCGGAGTGGTGTATGCCGTCTTCCACAACATTATGCCAGTATTTTGCAGTTGGAATATGTCCTAAAGAGTAAGTGTGTTTATGTGAAACCATTTTTGGCAGTCCGCTGGTTCCTGAAGTAAAGTAGATTAAAAATATTTCTTCAGCATAGGTTTTATCTTCACCGGTTGGTCTTTCAAAGATTGGACTTTCTTGTTTTATTGCTTCGTTGAAGTTTATCCATCCGTCCCTTTCAGTTTCAATCACTAATTTTTTCAAATCAATTCCTAATTCTTCCTGTGCTTTTTCATAATCCGGAAGCAGTGAATCCTCTTCAATAGACACAACCATTTTAACATTGGCCTGACTTAATCTGAAATCGATATCATGAAGTTTTAACATGTGTGTTCCGGGAATGGCGATTGCACCAATTTTATGTAATGCAACCATACAGAACCACCATTCATACCTGTTTTTTAAGGTGAGCATTACACAGTCACCTTTTTTAATTCCTAAACGTTTGAACAGATTTGCAGCTCTGTTCGAATATTCTTTCATATCTTTGAAAGTGAAAGTGTAAGTTTCATCATGGTCATTTGTCCATATTAAAGCTGTTTTATCCGGATCGATTTCAGCATATTTGTCCACAACATCAAATCCGAAGTTGTAATCCTCGTTATATTTTAGCTTAAAGTTTTTAAAAAAGTCTTCATAAGAGCTGAATTCAACTCTCTCTACAAAATTTCCTATTACTGATGTCATTATAATTACTCCATGAATGTTATATGATTACTGCTAAGAATTTAGCGGGTTTATCGTTAAGTGCCACCATTGCGTGTCTGTGTGTTGAATCGAAGAATATTGAATCTCCTTCGTTCAGTATTATTTCGTTATTGTGTATGTAAATTTTCAGTGAACCCTCGAGGACATAGTTGAATTCCTGACCTGGGTGTGAGTTTAGTGAAGGTATAGGGTTTTTTTCGGGATCAACCACTACTATGAATGTTTCAGCTTTTTTGTTGATGAATTTAGAACATAGGTTTTGATGTGTATATTCCTTTCTTCTGTCAACTGAAACTCCCTTGTCCGCACGAGTGACATCAAAGATGCTCATTCTTGATTCTTCACCGGTTAATAATAATCCTAAATCAACTTTAAAAATGTGTGCAAGTTCATATAAGAAACTTGCTGGAATGTCTACTTCAGCGTTTTCATATTGGATATAAGTTTCTTCGCTAATATTCAATTCTTCTGCGATTTCTTTAATTGTAATGTCTGACAATTCTCTCAATTCTCTAATTCTATTTCCAATATCTTTGTTGTATTCATTCATTTTATTAACACCTATTTTTCTAAATTGATTTCATATTATAATATATATTATAACATATTCTAATTTTTGAATCTGAAATTATATAAATGTTATCAAAAATCATTATAAATCGTTACAATTTTTTTCAACATGAAATTTTTCTTTTGATTTTGGGGTGATTAATTTTGGAAAGTTTTAAATACTACTAACAATAATTTTAATTTAAATAATTAAGGAGATTATTAAATGTCATCTAATGAGATTGGTACTAATGTAATTTTCAAAAAGCAATTAGGCCTGAACTATGAAATCGACCAGAAGTATGTTGGTTTAAAAATGAAGGAAAATAATATATTGTCTTTTAATTTTAGAGTTCCGGGAGCTTTAAAAGATGAAGTTGAAGCATATTTCAAAAGATTCAAATTAGGTGAACCTATTTTGGTTGATATTGGTGGAACCGGTGATATCAAATGTGATTTTAAGGGAATTTCTCCGGTCTTGAAAAACAAGGATGAATTCGACCAGTATTTCATATCAGCAACTTTACAGGAAGATAAACAGTATAATCCTTTAGAAGAGGAAAAATGTGAAACTTGTAGTGGATGCGGATTCCACTAATTTATATTCTTTTTTTAGCTATACTGCCTTTTAAGGCCTTTGCATTCTTTTATAATGTATTTTATTAAATATACAGATCCAATTATTGAAATAATGGAACATGGGATAATCCAAGGTAACTGAGGCATTATCGCATCTAGAGTGGTAATGCTCAGGATTGTGGCAACCACGTTATTTATGAAGTGGACGCTCATTGGAACAAGTATGTTGTCTGTTTTAAGGTAGAGTATGCACATGCAGATTCCAAATAAAAAGGCGCTTGTTATTCCGCCGAAGTCATGGCCGATGGCAAAAATGAATGAAGATATTATCATTGCCGGAATGATTCCTGCTCTAATTTTTAATCTGTTAAACAGGACGCCTCTGAAAATCAGCTCTTCCATAAGGGGTGCGAAAACTATTGAACCGATTGCATCAAGAAGAATCACGCTTGAATCAAGGTCTACGGTTTCAACATCCCACATTGAAATCCAATTCGGGTCTCCAAGTCCCATTAGAATATCAAGGTACGATACTAAAAATGTAATTAAAAATGCGAACAGCAAATTGGTTGCAAAAACAAATAGGATTTCCTTTTTTGTATCGTCTTCAAAGAGTTTTTCAAAGTTTCTGTCAAGACCTTTTGAACCTCTCAAAGCCCAAGCAAATAATAATGCTCCAATCAACAGAAATATGATGAAAAACAAATCGTCGGATTCACTTAAATCTGGAAAAATAATTGCTAATATGATAGATAGGATTAGAGTTATGATTATTCCGACAATTAATTCACGAATTCTTATAGTTCTTAATCTAACATTAAAATTTTTAACGCTTTTATCCATGTTTTACCTGTAATCTGGTTTTGAACCAGTTGATTGTTTCAACAAGTTGATCTTCAAAATTGCCGGAATCAATTTTCAGATTGATCTTTTTCATATTTTCCACATCTGCAAGGGAGTGTTTTATGTCTCCAAGGCGTTCCGGAAGATATCTAGGTTTCAAATTGCTTTCTAAAGTATTTTTAACAATCTCATACAATCTGTTTACAGTTAATTTTTCACCGGAGGCTATATTGACAATGCCGTTGTAATCGGATTTGCATGCTGAGATATTTGCTTTTACGACATCCCCAACATAAACGAAATCTCTGGTCTGCTCTCCGTCACCATATATTTCGGCCTGCTTTCCTTCAAGCAGGGCACTGATGAAATTTGGAATTACTGCGGCGTATTGTGAGTTTTTGTCCTGTTTCGGTCCGAAAACATTGAAATATCTCAAGGCAGTATAGTTTAGGCCGTAGCTGTCATAGAATGTTTTCAGATATAATTCGCAGCTTGCTTTGGATGCTGCATATGGGGATGTTGGCATTGGTGGTTCGCTTTCCTTTAAAGGCATATTTCTGTTCTGCCCATAGACTGCAGAAGATGATGAAAATACGATTTTTTCAACATCATTGTTTACTGCAGAGTTGAGAAGCTTTACGGTTGCATTGAGGTTTATTTCATTGCATTCAAGTGGATTTTCCACACTTAATGGAACGCTTGCCATTGCTGCAAGATGAAAAATATAATCAACATCGCAGGTAAACTCGTCAAAATTAATTTTGCAGATGTCTCCTTTGACGAATCTTAGATTTTCATGTTTTGGATATTTTAAATTTTTAATACTTCCTGTGGAGAGATTGTCGATTATAGTAATGTTATTGTTCTCTATCAGGCTATCCACAATGTGTGAACCTATAAAACCTGCTCCACCAGTAATTAATATGTTTTTATTTTTCATTAAGCCACCAATTATTAACTTATGTTATATTTAAGCAATTATATATTATTTTTAAGTAACAATATTTATATATTTTTATATGTATATTATTTAAGTAAGAGGAGTCTAATAATATGTTTGATTTGGTGTTTGATACCTTATATTTTGCTTCGTATAGTAATTTTTACGGGCTTGGCAATATGGGCATATCTTCATTCGATGTTTTTGTGGCTTATATTGTAGCTATTGTTTGTTCCATTATTGTAGCGTTAGTTTTAAGGTTGCCGTTACTTCCTAGCAAACCATATAGGTATTCTTTTGATGTAAGTGCAATTTATCCTACTCCAATAATTGCTGTCGGCATTCTTTCCATATTTTTGGTTTTGAATTATACTTTCATGTATAATGGATTGATTTTGGCAGTTGTTGTTGGTGTCTTGTCTGCACTGTTTGTGAAATATTTATTTGATTTTGTATTTCCAAAACCTCTGGATGAAAATGCGGGAGAGGGTATTGATGAATGAGGTGCTTGGAATAATAATTGCCGCAATTCTATGTTGGTTGAATTTTGTAATTGTGGATACATATTTCGGACTTCCCGAACAGCCTGGTGTAAGAGGGGCTAGGATAATTGGTGAAGACGTTGAGAAAAGAGGAGGAGATATTGCTGGCGGATTTTTCCAAGGAAACATCTTATGTTCTCCTGATGCATCTGCTGGTACATTAATGGCTTCTATTGGATATATGCTTTTAGGAATTCCTGGAGGAATTATAGCGGCATTTTTAGTATTTATTGGAAATAGGTTATGTGCCGATCCGGGATATGCCGGAACTACTGGATGCTTAACAGCTACTGCAATAATATTTTTAGCATCTTTCATAGGTTTAACCCCTGAAATGTTTATTGTGGGAATGGTCATTGCCATATTTACTATTATGGGCATTAGCCAAACCAAAGCATCTTTAGTTTTAGGAAAAATTGCCGAAAAATTCAATAGGCATGCTAAAGAGTGATTATATGTATGTTGAAATTATTGGTATTATAGTCATATTCGTAGCATTAAGGGCTATTGTAACAAAAAATAGGGCTGAAAGACTATTATATTTAAATGTTATAGGTTTTGGAGTTTCTGCAATCATTGCATTATTGATTAACACTCCATTTGCTCTTGTTGTTGCAGCGGCATTCTTTATTTGTTCAACAATTAGTGCTAATGCTATTGCGTATACATTAAAAAGACTAGATGATGAGATACTGTTGGAGTGATTGAAATGGAATTTTTAGTATCACTAATCGCAATAGCTTTAATGGTTATCGGAGCATTCGGCATAATATTTATGAAAAAGCCTTTGGATAAGGTCATAATGTTTTCAATACTTGATGCTGGTTTTGTTTTGGTTGTTGTATTGTTTAAATATTTGGATGTTGCATTGTTTGCAGCTCTGGCAGGTCCTCTGTCAACTGTAGTGTTTATTTTATCTATTGTCAAGATTAAAGAGATAAGAGAAAAGAAACTTGCAAGTGGTGATTTGAATGCTTAGTGTTTCTTTATTTTTCTACTTTGGAATCTTTTTGGCTATTGTAGGAAGTATTGCAACTGCATGGGGACCAGGCGTTAATGACCCTATTGTCAGGACATTCAATACTGAAGTTGCAGCTATCGGAGTCTGTCTGGTGCTGCTGTGTTACAATCATGTTTTGGCATTGTTGACATTACTTGCAACTACAGTCATTATCAGTTTAATTTTATTTAGAGCGATTATTCGTTTAGAAGAGATGGGGGCGGATGTATGAGGATTGGAGTTTTATGGAATAAACTGGCGGATCCTAAAAATATTCCTCGTCTTTTTGCATTTAGCCTTGGAATCATTTTAATTGTTGGATTGGTTGTGCCATTGGCATTAAATCCAGACCAATTATATGTCAGACCTGCTCCTCAGGAGCAAATTGATGAGGGTCTGGCAATTGCACCTTATGACAGAGGTGGGGAACCTTTAAAAGAAGCAGGAGATATCAATCCTCAATATCCGGAAAACGCAGAAAGTTTAGGAATGATAACGGGATACATGTCACCGTTGGCGGAGTGGATATCCTCAATATCACCTTACTTCGGCACATCAATATATTCATCTCCTGGAGGGCTTATAGATGAGATATTGTATTATACAAGGGGTTTCGATACAATACTCGAATCCAGTATTCTGATGATGTCATTCATCATTGCTTCATGGTTATCTATTAATTATACAATGAATAGGAAAAATGATAAGGGTGAAATTAAAAAAGATGTGAAAAAAGCCATTAGCGATTCAGCTAAGGTTGCTCATGAAGTGAAGGCTAATGACGCTAAAGCAAGGTCAAAACAATTGAGGAGGGATAACTGATGATGTATGTTCCTCAAGAGTTTTTAAGTATGTATCTTCCGGCAATCTATGCAGGATTGATTGTCGGGTTCATAGGAACCATGGCAATTGCAATGAAAAGAAAGGAATTGCATATTCTTATCTTAACAGACATTGTAGGTCTTGCCATGATATTTGTGGTTTCTGCTGTTGGAACCGACCTTGCAGAAGCATTAATTTTACCTGGTTTAGTAGTGGAACTGGCTGAAACATTGGCCATTTCTGAAATTTTGATTACAAGAGAAATGCGTAAGATTGAACAGGACCCAAGAGCAAATCTGACAAAATCCTCTTCAATGTTTCCACAGGCATTCTCTTTAGACATGGAAATCATGACCACTGCACCCAATTTCATAGCATTGGTCCTGATTGGATATGGAATTTTCCTGACTGGTTTTACTGGTGGAGCAGTAGCCGGTGGAGGAATCGTACTATATGCATTATCTAAAAAAGCAAGAGGACTTCCGGTATTGATGTTGGATGGCATTGCCGGTGTTTCCGGAATTGCATGGTGTTTATGGATAATAGGATTCTTATTATTCTTTGTAGCACCTCAATACTGGTTATTAAGTTTATTTTTGGCGGCATGCGGATTATTACTAAAAGTAGCTTCCAAAGTAGGTCTGATAGGCCTGCTTATGAGAGAGGATATTGATAATGAGTAGGTGAGAAAATGGATTTCGCAACACTTGGAGGAAATTTACTTGGAACGGTTTCATTTGGGGATATAGTGCTGTATCTTACTCCATTGAATTTGTTCTTGTTTGCAGTTTTACTTGGTTTCACACTGTTAATTGCATTAAGTAAGCCTGAGACTCAGATTGAAGCTACTATGCATTATCTACATAATACAGAAGTAAAGGTAGGTCCTAAGGAGCTTAAACAAAGAAGATTCTTATCAATTATCTGTGGAATTGCATCTGCAGGAGCAATGATTACTGGAGACTTGTTTAACTTCACATTGTTCATGGCATTGGTTGGGATATTGAACATAGGTATCGTATCTGCCGTAAAACAGACTACCGTATTGAATTCAGCATTCAACTATGGTCTGATTGCAATGATGTGCAGTCTGCCGTTGTTTGGTGGAGCAGCCATAATTCTTGCTTCAACCGGTACCCTATCACTTGCGGTATTGTCTCAAATGTCTGCAAGTCCGATGGTCGTATTTGGTGCGGTATTAATGCTGATCGGTATTTTGGGTGAAAGCGGAGTGGCACCATTTTTCGCAAGTAAGGCAGAGATGTTCAGGACCGCAGGATCTCCGTATATTGTAATTATTCACTTAAGTTCATTGTTTATTATTGTAAGAGCTGTTGAAATATTATTATTGGTATTGTGGTAGTGGTATTATGGCAAATCAAAAGATTATTTGTATTGTATTATTGGCATTATCAACACTAGCTATTCTTTCATGTCTGGTTATAAACTTTGATGCATGGATAGTCTACACAGTAGCTATATTTGGTATTCCATTATGGGTTTTATCACTGGGTCTATTGACTATGGCCAAACCAAAACCTGAAGATGTAGAAGAAAGGGTGAAAGAACCGTTTACTGGATATTAAAGTGGTATTATGAATTTAATGGCAGAAATATTGATTCAAGTTATTATTGCATTTCTGGCAGGAAGCCTGCTTTTGGGATTGCACAGAAAGGTAATGGCACGTGTACAGAAACGTCCGGGACCGCCTATTGTCCAGCAGTTAATACACTCTTTGAAATTTTTCTTTAAGGAAACAGCTTTTCCAAAAACAGTATCAAAGGTATTTTATATAGGAATTGTATTTATTTTAGCTTTGATTTGGATTGTTGGAGTCATTGTCGGACCTGTAGCCCATGACTCATTGTTAATATTATTTGGTGTTTATGCGGTTTATAAAATTGTTGAGCATAACTCAGGTTCAAGTTCAGGTTCACCTTACGGCAAGTTAAGCTGCGTAAGGGCAGTGCTCTCAGCGGCAACTGAACTTCCTTTGTTTGCAGCTATAGTATTTGTCTATTTGGTGACAGGTACAATGAATATTGGAGAGATTATCACTTACCAATCAGTTCATGGTCCGTTAATATTTTCAATTCCTCTTGCGGCTTTAATGTTTTTCATGCTGATTATCACAAAATCTCCATACTCTCCATTTGCGATAACCAAAGACAAGGTTTTGATTTCAGGATTCGAAACAGAACACTTTGGATTCTTAAGAGGATTTATGCTGTTTTCAGAGGCCATTGCATGGTATGTGTTGCTTTGGGTATTCTTAACAATATTCTTCGGCCCATTATCTGCGGTCGGGTACCTGATAGGAATGATTGCAATTTCATTTATCACAGGATTCATTAATGCAGCAACTCCGCTATTAAGTCCTAATCATTCAGTAATGACTCAAATCACTATAGGTGCAATTTGCTTTGCAGGAACAATCTTGATGATATTCACAGGAGTGGTAGCATGAATAGTGAAGATGTAATTGTTTATTTCACAGCACTGGTTGCTATTGGAATTATTGCAGTCGGCATATTGACCACAGTATTGCATTCAACTATGATTGCTCCGATAGTAATTATAGGAGTTGTCCTGGCAATATTTGTGTTGCTTTCAAGAGGTAACTTTTCACACAAGATAGAAAGTATAGAGAAAATATGTTTCATAATAACATTTTTGGCAATAGTATGTTCATTTATATTGCTTTATAAACCGATGTAGGAGATATTATGTTAGATTATATGATTTATATAATTACATTTGCAGTGGGATCCATTTTGGGTTTGTTATATAGTTACTCCAAGCATGGGGAGCCATTTGTAGCAGTGACCAAGTTCAACATTCCATTTGCTATTGTTTCAATTATTGGATGGGTTTTAGGATTCAATTCAGGAAGCATTATCCTATCTGCAATCGGTTTTCTCATGGCAGGTTTTGTAATGGGTGAACGTCCGGGTTATGGTAGAAAAGAAACTGCAGTTGGTTTGATTGTTGGAATTATTGTATATGCTTTATTAAAAATGGGCTGTATGGTGTGATGGAAATGGAAGATGATGAGAAGTTAGAGATAATGCAAAGAAGAATAGTAAAAAGTTTTGCCGTACAGAGAGATGTTATAGTTCCGCTTTCCAAGGACTTTGACTGTACTGTTGAAGAATTGGAGGAGGTTTTCTTCAATTTGTTTGACATGTCTTCTCTTCAAGCATTGCATGCAACCCATGAGTCAGCTCAGGACATCTGCCTATACCAGAAATTCAATGCTGATTTAAGATTATGCTGGTTTAATGGTACATTGGAAGTAATATCTGATGAAGATGCTAGAGACCTTAAAATGAAATTAGTCAATGAAGTTAAAAATGGAAAAACTTATGAAGACGCCTTGAAAGAGGGTCAATTAGAATTATTTGAATTATTAAAAAAGGAAGCTGTATATTAATATTTATTAAATGAAAGAGGGAGTACAATGTTAGACGCTATTAAGGATGTTGTGAGAAAAAGCTCAATTCACGTCTGTATTGTAAATTGTGGCGGATGTAATGGATGTGACGTTGAATGCGTTGCATTATTATCTCCAAGATACGACTTAGAGCAATATGGAATTTATGTTCACAACAATCCTCGTGAAGCCGATGTTCTGTTGTTAACCGGTGCTGTAACCGAACAATGGAAAGATAACTTAAAAAGAATATATGATAAGGCTCCTGAACCAAAAATTGCTGTAGCTGTTGGAAACTGCCCAATTTCTGGGGATGTATTTAATCAGGAAGGAGGACATGTAAATGCTCCTGCATCCAATTTCATCCCGGTAGCGGCAGAAATTCCAGGATGTCCGCCAAGGCCCAATGAAATACTGGAGGCCATTTTGGCTGTCGGACCACAGGCTATTGCTGATCGTGGGAGGGAACAAAAATGATAGTACCTATTGGTCCAATTCACCCGGCTTTAAAGGAACCTATCAGATTAAAACTTCAAACTGAAGGTGAAAGGGTCGTTAAAGCAGAAATTGAATATGGATATGTTCATAGGGGAATTGAAAAGATAATCGAAGGTAAAACTTGGCAGAAAGGAATTTATCTGTCTGAGAGAGTATGTGGTATCTGTTCATATGAACACACTCAGACATTTGCAGAAACCATCGAAAAAATCTCCGATGTTGCCGTACCTCCAAGAGCTCAATTCTTAAGAGTTATTGCAAATGAATTGGATAGGATTCAAAGCCATTTTCTTGCAAATTCCACATTTTTCAAATCAATGGATCATGAAACATTATTTATGCACATGTTGGAATTAAGGGAATATGCAATGGACTCAATTGAACTTTTAACTGGTAATAGGGTTAATATGGGTTGGAATGTAGTTGGAGGAGTCAGAATGGATGCAGATGAGCGCCATTTTGAACCGATACTTGAAAACCTTAAAAAGATTGAGGAACGTTTTGATATTGTTCGTGCATTGTTTGCAGAAGGTCCCGCACTTGCCTTAAGATGCAAAGGCATCGGATACATGTCTAAAAAAGAAGCCATTAAAGGACGTGCTGTAGGTCCAATCGGAAGAGCTTCAGACATTAAAGAAGACTATAGGGTTGGCCATTATACTTATGATGATTATTTTGATTTCAAGGTAATCCGAAGAAAAGAGGGAGACAATTACGCAAGAACATTAACCAGATATGATGAAATTCCCGAATCTATCAGTCTGGTTAGGCAAGCTATTGAAAATATGCCTGATGGTGAAGTCCGTACTCCTGCTGAAATAAAATCAGGCTATGCAATGCGTAAAAATGAGGCTCCCCGTGGTGAAGTTACTTACATGATTGAAACTAACGGTAACCTAATCAAAAACATTTCAATCAGGACTCCAAGTATTCCTAATATGGATTCCTGTGCAAAATACATGATTCGTGATGTTCCTACTGTTGCAGATGCAGTTTCCACCTATGCGTCATGTGACCCTTGTGTTGCATGTGCCGAGAGGGTGGCCATTACCAATGAGGCAGGAAAGACAATTACCAAAAGATTTGATGAGGTGATATAAAATGTCATCTCTCATGTGGTATATCTTTGATTTTGCCAGAAAGGCATGGACGGATGCATTTGCCAATGCAAAATCTGAACCTGAAATTGCCGAAAAACCTGAAAGGTTTAGGGATTTCCCAAAAGTTAATAAGGAATACTGTATTGGATGTGGAGCATGCACTACTTCCTGCCCTTCGCCTAATGCTATAAAGCTGGTTCGTGATGAGGATTCTGAAGAGGGTGCGGGTTTGACATATCCTGTAATTAAACTGGGTGCATGTATTCGTTGTGGTTTTTGTGCTGAAGTATGTCCTACTGACCCAAAAACATTGGAATGTGGTCATAATCACTTGATTTTACCTGAATTCAGCATTATCCCATCAAAAAGGCAGTATCTAGTAGATGATTATTTATGCATTAAATGTAAAAAATGTCTGAAGCAGTGTCCTGTTGAGGCAATCAGCGAAATTGATGGAAAAGTTGTTGTAGACCAGCTCAAATGTATTTCCTGCGGGGAATGTCTTGAGGTCTGCCCGGTAAATGGGGCAATGAAAGCAGTATTTGTTGATAATTTGCAGGACCAAAAAGATTTAATACTTTTATGTGTTGAATATCTTGAGGATTTCATCAATTCTAAAGAAGATGACTTAAGGTCTTTGGAGAAGAATGGTCTATTGCAATATGATGTGCCATTGGCTGGCATATGGGACAGGGCATTAAAAATTATTCCCGATGAGGAAATAGCCTTGGAGATAATAACCAATGCGGTCAATAGACTTAAGGTCAGGGTAATTGATTGGGATAAATCAAAATGTAAGAAATGTCAATTATGTATTCCGGACTGTCCTACTGGATGCATTTCATTTGACGAAAAAGAGGATACGATTGTAAGGGATAAGGATAGATGTTTAAGATGCAGTATTTGTTACCAGACCTGTCCGTTTTCAGTAATCAAATACTTCATTTCCAAATTCTCGCTGGAGGATGGCGAAAATATTCACGTTACAGTAAAGGCATCTAATCTAAATGAGGATATTTTTATGGAGTGAGTGTCATGATTGATAGTTTTACCAAAACACCAAGGCCATTAAGACACGTGGATGTCGATTACGTCATTGACCAGACCAGATGTGCAAAATGCAGCGACAAGCCATGTCTTGAGTCATGTCCTATTGAAGCGGTTTATTTGGATGAATCTGATGGTCTTATAAAATTAAAAAGCACCTGTTTTGGATGTGTTTTATGCCGTAATGCCTGTCCATATGATGCAATATCTCTTGATGTTAAGATGGACCCTCCTTTGAAGGAAAATGTTCCAAACATCAACACAAAACTCTGTAAGGCATGTGGGGCTTGTGTTCAGGCATGTAAAAATGGTTCTATTCATATTGTAGCTGATGGAAGTAATGAACCTCACAGTGAAATCGACAAGGATACCTGTGTCAGATGTGGATATTGCTTTAGGGTGTGCCCTACCGATGCAATCAAATACGGAGAACTGCTTCCCAAAACCGTTAAGGGAGGTAAGGCAATTGTCATTAACCAGCCTAAATGTATAGGATGTATGACATGTACAAGAGTATGTCCGTCAATGGGTGCCATCAATGTAGGCAGAACCAATAAACTGCCGTATATCAATCCGGGATATTGTGCAAGATGTGAAGAGTGTATGCATTCATGTCCTTCAGGGGCAATCAGATATTCTTCACGTAAAAAGGCATTCAAGATGTACAGTGAGATAAAATCCTATGATATTGTATCCGGCATCATCGACTATGACGTAAAAAGATTGTCTCTTGATTTGATCAGTTTAAATAAGGTTCTGCAAAAGGTAGGAAATGCAATAGCGTTGGAATTCGATGACCAGAACTTTGAGCACTTCATTGAATGTAAAGTAAATGACATGATGGAGAAAGAATTGAAAATCAGTCTGAATACGAATATCGAAATAGATAAGTTCACAAAGCTGGTTGGATCATATCTGATGGACCGTAACATTGAGGTTTATGATAAAAAATGTATTGCCTGTGCTGAGTGTTACAACGTTTGTCCTGTTGGAGCAATTGAATTAGATGGTCCAAATCCAATTAAGATTAATGATAACTGCATATACTGTGGAAAATGTGTTGAATCATGTCAATTTGATGCAATTGGTGCATATGACGATTATTTCTACAGTAAAGATCAGGATTTGTACTATGCAAGGTCTTATTTATACAAGCAGAGAATTGGAGACTTTTCATTATCTGAAGACAAATGTCAGGCATGCGCAATCTGTGTCAAAAACTGTCCGACTGATGCATTAACATTAACTGACGATGATAAAATAGATTTCGATAGTGAAAAATGTATTTACTGCAGAAACTGTGAAGCGATTTGTCCTTTGGATGCAATCAGAATAATAAATTTCAGGTGAATCATGTTTGAAAAATCATTTATTACAGATTGTGAAGGTCCATTGACCTTAAATGACAATGCCTATGAATTATCTGCCAATTTCATAGATAAGGGAGGGGAATTATTTAAGATTCTTAGCCTTTATGATGATTATTTGGTCGATATTGTAAAAAAAGATGGATATAAGGCAGGCAACACATTAAAGTTGATATTGCCTTTTTTTGTTGCTGAAAACCTCACAAATGATGATTTGATTGATTTTTCAAAAAACAATATCTATGCAGTCAATGATTCGAAATTCCTTTTAGAATACTTGAAGGAAGCTATGAATACTTACATAGTCAGTACCAGTTATGGTCAATATATTGAGGCAGTATGTGATTATATGGATGTTGCATTTGAAAATGCATTTTATACCAATGTTGATGTAGATTGCCTTGAACTCAATAGTGAAGAAATTCAAAAAATCAGTGAATTCAAGGAGTTGATTTTAAATAATCCTCAGGACTATGAGTTGTTTGATGATATTTTCTTCAATCAGATTTCAAAAATGGGCATTTATGAAAATATCAAGGGTATTGACGTTGTAGGAGGACAAGGCAAAAAGTTAGCTATTGACGAGATTATTGAAAGGGACAATATCGATGTCAATGGAATATTATATATCGGAGACAGCATAACTGATGTTGAACCTTTGGCATTTGCTTTTGAAAACAACGGTGTCAGCATATCATTCAATGGTAATGAATATCCTCTCAAAGTAGCGCAAATAGCTATCGTTTCACCAAGTGCCGTAACAACTGCAGTTATAGCAAATATCTATGCAAAATATGATAAAAATAAGGTTCTAAAATTTATTAAAGATTATAATGTTTCAAATGATTTAGAAAAACTATTCGAGGATTACAGTATTGATGAAAATATACGGGATAAATTTTTCAAAGTATTTACAAGTGAATATCCCTTAATTCAAATAATTTCTGATGAAAACTATGAGGATATCCTAAAGGTCAGTAAAGAAATGAGAAATAATATCCGTGGTCAGGAAATAGGTGGATTAGGTTAGGTGTAAAAATGAATTATGATAAGGTGGAAGATACATTCTTCGAAGCTTTCCAGGGAAAATATGTTAGGGCTTTAATTACTGGTCCAAATGAGGCAATCGTTAAAAGGGCCGCATATGATTCAACTTCAACTCCAAGTGCCGTAATCGGAAGGGTTGAAGGGGGAGTCGAAGGCTTTTTAGACGAATCACAAACTCCTGATGGCAGGTTTGGAGCTATTGTGCAATACTGGTTAGGTGGCGATGATGTGGAAAAATTCGCATTTGAGCTGTCATACAGATTAAGACAGGACGTATTGGTTAAACCGTTCACACGTATTTTTGACTACTCGGATAAGGACAGCGATGAATATATTGAAATGATGGATATTGTCGGTCATTGCGGTGATGGCTACGAATGGATCGTAGAGGAATATGGAAGAAAAATGATTAACGTGCCGATTGCAGTTCCTGATTTTCAGATAGAAGAAAAATTCAAAATAAATGATGGAACAATGGGTGGAAACTTCTGGTATTTATGTGAAACTCAAGAAGCAGTTTTAGATGCGGGAGAAGCTATAATTGAAGCAATCATGGATGTAGAGGGTGCAACTGCACCATTCGATATCTGTTCAGCCGCTTCAAAACCCGAAACAAATTTTCCGGAAATTGGCCCAACAACAAATCACGTTTACTGCCCTTCACTAAAGGAACGTTTGGGTAATGAATCCAAAGTTCCTGAAGGCGTTAATTATATTCCTGAAGTTGTGATAAATGCAATTGATGAAAAATCAATGAATGAAGCAGTAAAGGCAGGAATTGATGCTGCCCTCGAATTTGAGGGAGTAATTGGAATATCTGCAGGCAATTTCGATGGAAAACTTGGAGATAAAAATATAAATTTATTGGATATCTTAAAGTAAGGTTTTAAAATGGAAATATTTGACAATGACTTAAATGCAGAAGTAATAGGATTTGGAGCACTGAATGTTGACAAGCTCTATTCTGTTGAAAATATAGTCTCAAAAGATGGGGAAAGCTTTATTAAAAGTGAAACTGACACTCCTGGAGGTTCTGCAGCCAACACTGTAATTGGTTTGTCTCGATTGGGATGTTCAACTTCAATTATAGGCAAGATTGCTGAAGATGACGAAGGGGATTTAATTGAATATAACCTTGCAATCAATGGAGTTTACACCAATAATCTAATTTATTCCGAAACTGGAGTTACCGGTAAATGCCTGGGCTTTGTTGATGATGAAGGCGAGAGGTGTCTCTACATTGATCCTGGGGTAAATGATGAAATCAAAATTGGTGAAATAAATCCCTTGAACATCATGAGATGTAAAATAATGCATTATACCTCATTTGTTGGTGATTCGTTCCACACACAGATTGAATTGTTGGATAAACTCCATGATGAATGTTTTTTAAGCTTTGATCCTGGAATGTTATATGTTAAGAAGGGATTTGATGAATTGAAACCTATACTTGAGAGAACTGACATATTGCTCATAAATGAATCAGAATTAAGATTATTATGTAATAATAATAATGATCCTTTAAAGCAATTGGCTATTGGATTTCTGGATTTGGGAATTGAAACTGTTGTTGTTAAAAGAGGCTCAAAAGGAGTATTTGCAATAAACAACACAACCGAATGTGAAGTTGGGGTCTATGAGTGCGATGTTGTAGATACCACTGGAGCAGGTGACAGTTTTAATAGCGGATTTTTATATTCATATCTGAAAGGATATGATTTGGAGAAATCCTGCAAAATCGGAAATTGGGTAGCCAGCAAGGCTATTGAAGGATTTGGAATGGAGAAATTCCCAACTCATAAGGATTTGGAGGAATTTTTTTAAGTAATTAAACTTATATAAATTAATAAATAAATTATTTAGTTGGTATTAAAATGAATGTATCTTTTATAAAACAGATGAAGGATTTAGAACGTGAGGTTCTTTTAAAATCTGTTGAATTAGATGATGATGGTGAAGATTTCCAATTTGAACTAGAGGATTTTAGTGCAGATGAAGAAATATTTGCTGTTTCACCCAGATGTGTAAGGTGCAATACCTGTGTTGGTGAATGTCCAGTTAATGCAATTGAACCAGCTAATATTTTTAGAATGGCTAAAATAACTGATAAATGCGTTAAATGTGAAATTTGTGTTCAAACATGCCCAGTTTCAGCAATTAAATTAATTAATAATTCTATTAGTTATGATCATGAAGATGAGCGTGAAGTTATTGAATATAATTTGGCCAATATCAGTTGTTCTCATAGGGTTGTTCGCATGAACAGTATTTCAATTGATTATACCGTTGACGATAATAATTGGGATGATTGTGCAAGCTTATGTCCGACAAACGCATTTACCTTGGAATTTAGAGAATTCTTTGAAAAGAGAAATATGGATTTGGGAATTGAATTAATTGATGATGAATTATATCCATACATTAATGAAAATATGTGTATTGGATGCGGCGCTTGCCGTGAAATTTCACTCAATGACTTTGCAATTGAACTGGACAGGTATATTGGACCTATTGTCCATTCCAGATTCATCGATGTTAATCATGAATCCTGTGTAAACTGTTATTTGTGTGAAGAGAATTGTCCGACAGGGGCAATAGAATTAGTGGATGGTGAAGTTGTTCTTGACAATGATAAATGCATAAGATGTATAGAATGCACACGTCATTGTCCTGTAGGAGCATTAAAAAGAGTAGAAATTGAATAAATGTGGGGTCTGTTTATGAAAGCAAAAGAATTAATGGATAAGGATTTTGTATATTTAAATGCTAGCGATAGCGTTATTGATGCTTCCAAAGCAATGGAAGATGTTAGACGTTTTACATGTCCTGTTGTAAACGATAAAAAACAATTGATTGGTTGGATTACAGCATTTGACATAACAAAAGGTTTAAGAGAAGGCAATGAGAAAATTTCAGAGATTATGAGTGGGGCTGATGAAGTTTCAACAGTTCACGAAGATGATCCTGCAAGAAAAGCGGTAATTTTAACTGCAAACAATAAATTTGTAACCGTTCCTGTTGTAAATGATGATAATCAGGTAATAGGAATGGTTCGTGCTTGCGATATCGTGGAATTGCTGTCTGATTTATATGATATTAAGGTTGAAAGCTTATACAAAGCAATGCAAAATCAGCTTAAAGGTGTTAGCTGGGAAGAGCTAATGTCTGCATCCGCTTTGGTATCTAAAAAGACAACTGGTAAAAAGATTTCTGCAGAAGAATATGAAGCTAATATTATGAATTCAACATTTGGTGAAGCTATCTGGGCAACTGGAGGACTTGAAAAGTTCTTTGCAGGTTTAATTTCAGTTGGTGAAATGGTTGTTGCCCGCAGAGTGGGCAGAGCTAAAAAATAAAATTAAGTGATAATTATGAGTGAATATAATGAATATCAAGGAAAAACAATTCTTGTAACTGGTGGGGCAGGTTGCGTTGGAAGTAATCTAACACGTAAATTTGCAGATTTGGGTGCTGAAAAAGTGATTATCCTGGATAATCTTTCATCAGCATACGAATGGAATATTTCTCCTAGAGACAATATAGAATTTATTCAGGGAGATATTCTAGATGATGCTGTCTTAAAGAGAGTATTTAAGCAAAGGCCAGATTATGTCTATCATTTGGCAGCACACTTCGCAAATCAAAACAGTGTTGACAATCCAGAAAAGGATTTGATGGTTAACGGTATAGGTATCCTAAAAGTACTTCAGTATGCACAGCTCACCGAGGTTGACAGATTTGTTTATTCTTCATCTGGTTGTGGAGTTTACGGTCTAGACTCCAAAATGCCTTTTGAAGAGCATGATATTTCAATTTCACTTCACACTCCATATCAAGTAACAAAACTCTTAGGAGAGCTCTACACAAATTACTTCCACAATCTATATGACATGAACATTGTCAATGCAAGATTTTTTAATGTATTTGGTCCGGGGGAAGTTCCGGGAAAATACAGAAATGTAATTCCAAATTTCATGTTCTGGTCCAAAAACGGACAGGCATTGCCTATAACAGGAGACGGCTCAGAAACAAGAGACTGGACTTTTGTTGATGATATCTGTAATGGTTTGATTGCAATGGGTATTGAAGAAGAGGCAATAGGCGAAGCCATTAACTTGGGTTCAGGAAAAGACCATAAGGTAATCGACATGGCAAATAAAGTAAATGCGCTAACCGGAAATGAAGCAGGTATCAATTATGTTGCCCGTCGTGACTGGGATGCAAAAACCAAGTTATTGTCTTCAATTGAAAAGGCAAAGGATATCTTGGGATACTCTCCAAAGGTATCATTTGATGACGGACTTAAGAAAACTCATGACTGGTTCTGTGAAAACTGGGAAGATATTCAAAAATCAGCCGAGTTTTAGATCAATTTTGGAAAATTAATTTTTTCCATTCTTTTTTTTTATTTAGGGGAATTTATTGACATGAAAACAAAATTTGCTATTTTTCTTTTATTTTTATTGTTTTTAAGCATTTCAGTGGTTTCGGCACATGATGACAATGCTACTGATAGTATTCAGGTATATGATGAAGTATTGGGAGCTGAAATAACTGATGATGCAGACATAACAGGCACTCACTCTAATGACATATTAAAAAATGAAAGTGGTGAAATTGTAAAAACGACTCCGACAATAAATATTAATTCGGATAAGGTAGATTGCAAAGATACTATAGAGATTTGTCTAATTAACTCCACTGGAGATAATTTGACATTTAAAACTTTGGATGTTACTTTAAATAAGGAACACTATTCAATCACAACCAATTCTTATGGGATTGGAAAATTAAAAATCAATTTGGCTGCCAATACCTATAAACTGACAATTTCCTTTGATGGGGATGAATATTACAATTCCGTTTCCAAGACATTTGATATTAAGGTATCAAAACTTAAAACAAAAATTACTGAGGCGGCAAATTTTGTTGTCAGGGGAAATAATTTATATTTTTATCTTGTGGACAGCAATGGAAATGCGGTTTCAGGAAAAAAGGTTGCCATTAAATTCAAAGGGAAAAAATATGTTAAAAAAACAGATTCAAACGGAAGGGTTGGCTTAAAAATCAAGAATCCTAATTCCAGGTATTCAATTCAACTCAAATATGGTGGAGACAACCAGTACATGCCATCTTCCAAAAAACTCAAGTTTCATGTTACAAATTCAAAATCAATTAAAATCGGAAATTCCAAGCTTCTTACAAATGGATATTTGAGAGTTTATCTAAAAGTTGCCGGTCGGGCGGTATCTAAAAAGGTTACATTGTTCATCGGCAATAAAAAATTGTCTAAAAAGACAAATTCTGAAGGAATTGTAGTTTTTAAACCCGAAGTAAATGCGGGTCACTATACTGTAAAAGCCCAAGTCGGAAAATATTATTCGGCTAAAAACATTAAATGCTATGAGGGCGACATAAAGGATCCTCTAAATGAAAACATCACATATAATGGCAAACCGGACATTGATGTTATGCCTGGAAATTATGTTATGGGGGATGAAAATGCAAAATATGTCCTTAAAAAATCACAGTATAAGGAAGTTTTAAAAAGGGACAGCTATTGTCTGTTTTTGAATAATAAATTAACCAAATACACTTTCTTCAAGACAAAAAATCATCCTAATCTAAACCATATAGTTAAACGTGAAAAGTGGAACGTTATCGAAAGGGCAATAAATGCAAAAATCGTAAAGAAGAATAAGAATGGATATTGGCCTGGAACAATTGCTGTTTCACTTAAGGGAAAATCTTACACTTATCCTGAAGTTAGGGATGTGCAGAATACAGGTTATACCTGCGGTCCGGCATCGGCAAGTGTTTGCAGTCAGGTTTTAAAGAATTTTGTCTGTGAAAAGCATATTTCAAAACTAGCAGGTTCAAAAAGGGGTGAAGGAACTTCATGCCCTGCTATGATAAATGCTTTAGCGAAAAACAACTTTGTCTGCACCTATTTCTATAAGTCAACATTCAACAAGGCATTGGTGGAACTTAAAAAAGGTGGAGCTGCGTTAATATTTCATGCAAATAATCATTATGTAAGCATTATAGATATCAGCGGCAACGGTAAAATGGTTTTGGTAAGCAATTCCTATGGAACATATGACAACATTCCAACCAAATGGGTCAAGGTAAGCTTCATGAAAAAGAAATTCTCAAAACAGTGGGATGAGAGTTTAATCGTTAGATTAAATTATAAATTATCCGATTTCACTAAAAATAGCATTAATGCTTATTATAACAGTTTTGGATCCAATTGGCATAAACATAATACTCATCAAAGTATTGCAAATCCATAGGATTAATAGATTTCTCGCATTTTTAATTAATTTTAAATACTTTTAAAGTTAATATTACTTTGTATGGATTTGAATTTTGACTTTACTGAAAAAAGAGTAATCATTACTGCATTTTTCTGTATGGCATTCACCATTGCAAACTTAATTACTGTTAAAATTATCAATATCGGATTTTTAGGTATGGAGACTCCTGCAGGAGTTTTAATCTATCCTTTAGTATATATTTTAACCAATGTAATCGCAGATGTTTACGGCGAGAGAACTGCACGTAGGACAATCATATTGGGCCTTTGCGTTGATATTCTGTTTGTTTTCATGACAACCTTGATATTGTTCTTGCCTTCTCCTGAATTCTTCACTGGAGATTCAAGCTTGGCATTTGTATTTACACAAACTCCAAGAATTCTTGTAGCATCATATATCAGTTATCTGATTGGTAACTTTGTAAACGCAAGAATCACAACAATTGTCAACAGAGGAAAAGAATATTCTGCTGTTAAAAACTTGGGAGTAATTGCTTTCTCTGAATTGATCGATAACTTCATATTCATTGGTCTTGCATTCGTTGGAGTATATTCAATTCCTGAAATTTTAATCATGATATTCTCTCATTGGGTATTAAGTTTGATTTGGAGTGCAATAGCTCAACCATTTACAAACATGACTGTAAGATGGGCTGAGAAAGGAAAACCGCAAGAAGCTTAAAATTTACGGGAAAATTTTCCCAACTTTTTTTTATTTTCATTTCAAAATGGAAAGTATTTTATTATTTCATTCAGATATATATTAATAATCACAAATTGTGATGGAATATTTAAAATGATTGTAATTGCATCAAATACATTCTACAATATCTGCATGAAATCAATGCCGTCTGATGTCAATCCATTTGCATGGCAGGATTAATATTGATTAATATTTAGGTGATAAGGTGAAATGTCCGGTTTGTGGCGAATGGGTTGAAGATGGCGAAGAATATTGTCCTACTTGCGGGTATGATGTGCATTCTATTGATGAGAATGATGAATTCTAGATTGACATAAAATTTTTATAGTATTTTTTTAAATATATTATCTTAATGAGTAGACAGGCTTATATTAAAAAGGAAGTTCCAATTACTGAAATCCGCAGAGTAAAGAGGGATTTGCAGAAATTCATTGATTTGTATGATAAGGTAACTTTTATTGAGGAATTATATAATGGTGAAACAGTAAAGTCTGCAATGGAAAAGCGTGGAAAAACACCTCAAACTGGTTACAAATGGTTAAAAACTTGGAATGAAGAAGGTTTTAATGGATTTTTCAGAAAAGATGGTTCTGGAAGAAATTCCAAGCTGTCTGATTATCAATTTGATATTTTAAGGAAAAATATTGTTCTTAAAGGATTATCAAGCGTTTCTGAGATTAAGCAGGAAATTCAAACCGAGTTTGGAGTATCTTATTCTGAAAGACATTTGCGCAGATTGATATTTGAATTGGGACTGGACGACTTCATGGAATCTGGTGGTTAATAACTATGATTTTTTTTGTCCGACATATTTTTTTAAAGTAATTTTTCCATGAGATTTGATTTTGACTGTCATTTTTATTTACCTTTTGAACGATTTGGTTGAAAAAAATTCATTTTTAGTAATATTTTTTTATAAATTTATTATATAAATTAACTTTAAATATTATCTTTAATATAAATTATCCTAGATAATATATCAGAGTGTATAATATGAAACTAGATCGAGGAATGTCAACTTTACTTATTTTTATAATTGCGGCTGCAATATTGAGTGCGGCTCAAAGTGTAGTAACAACAGGAATTGACGGCATAATGACCGATTTTCATGTGTCATCAACAACTGCACAATGGATTTACTCATCATTCTTACTTGTTTTGGGTGTTATGATACCATTATCAGCATTTTTCACACGCCGTTTCAAGGTCAAGACAATACTGATTTCATCATTAACCCTATTCTTGATAGGATCAATTATAGCATACGTTGCACCAAACATTGTGGTGCTGATTATTGCAAGAGTAATTCAGGCCTGCGGGTCTGGAATTCTGCTTCCAATAACTCAAATCGTTTTGTTTAAAGTTATTCCAGAAGAAAAATGGCAGGTTTACATGGGTTTGTTTGGATTCATCATTGGAATAGCTCCAGCACTTGCACCGACAGCGGGAGGATTCATAATTGATTCAGTCGGATGGAGGTCAATATTTTTAATATTTGCAATATTGGTTGCAATTTTGATTTTAATTGCAGCAGTCGTAGTAAAACTGGAATTTGAAACAGGACATTATCCGCTTGATATAATCTCATTAATATTATGTGTGCTTTCCTGTGTTGGAATAATGTTTGGATTTTCAAATATTGCACAAAAAGGATTCGATTTGATATGGGTAATATTACCTATTGTAATCGGGGTAATCTCATTGGTGCTATTTGTAAAAAGACAGTTTAACATTAAAACTCCTCTACTGGATTTGCGTGCATTAAAAAACAAGTATTTCTTTTTTGGAACATTGTTTTCAGCAATACTTTACTTTACAATGTGTGGATTGAATGTTATAATGCCACTTTTTGCTCAAAGCATAACCAGTCATGATGCAACAACATCAGGAATCATACTGCTTCCGGCAACACTGGTAATGATTGTATTCAACTTTATCGGCCCGTTGATGGCCAATAAATTCGGTGTTCGAAAAGTGCTTCTGTTATCATGTGCATTTACCGTTTTAGGTTATCTGATAATGATGACATATAATTCATCAACATCAGTTGAATACATGCTGGTCACTCAGGTTGTGCGTGCGATAGGTGCAGGTTTAGGTCTGATGCCTGCTGTAACATGGACAATAGCTGTAGTGTCAGGCGATGTTGAGGATGCAACTGCAATCAACAATACGGTAAGGCAGATTATAGGAGCAATAGGATCTGCTATTGCAGTGGTATTGATGGCGGCATTTGCCGGAGGAAACGTTGGTCACAACAGCGTATCAGTTGCTGCATTTGGCCAAACATCTCTTGTAATGTCAGTACTGGCCATTATCTCAGCAGTAATTGTAATATTGTATATTAAAGATGAGATTCACGATTTAATGTGAACTCATCATACTTTCCACTTTTTTTAAATTTTCATAATGCTAATTATTATGAAAATACTGACTTATTTAAAATCTATTTTTTAAAATCATTGTTTCTCGCCCTAAAAAAGCACAATAATATATATTGGTAAACAATATAGTATATAATAAGGAAAATTATCAATAATTAATTCCTTGCTAATCGATTTTAGAGGAGGTGAAAAATGAATAAAAAAGGCTTTATTGTTGTATTGTTTGTCATAGCTCTATTAAGCTTAAATTTCTGTGTGGCTCAGGAGATTGATAACTCAACAAGTGAAGATTTAAGTGCTTCAGTGGATGATGAAGTGTTGGCTGTTCATGAAGTTAATGAAAGTGCACTTCAGGCCTCAAGTAAAGTTAATACCCATATCGATGTTGAAGGCAACACCAATTTCGATGTAATCGGGGATTATTTCAAGGTAAAATTGAATGATGCCAATGGAAAGGTATTGGCAAATACTAAACTTACCTTTGCGCTTTCAGGCAAAACATACACAAGGACAACTGACAATAATGGTATTGCTTCGCTGCAACTTAGATTAAATGATGGAACTTACACAATCACAACAAAATTTGCTGGAAACACAAATTATCGGGCCTCATCTTTAGCGACAACTGTAACGATGACAAATACTCGTGTTGTGGATGCGGGCTTAAGTAGTTCTGAAATCCAAAAAATTATTGATAATGCAAAAGTAAATAATGTCATTTTGTTTAAGGGTCCAAGCTATTCAGATGTTAATCTGGTCATTACAAAGAGTTTAACATTGATTAGTGAGGTTGATACTGTTTTAAAATCAAGTGCAGGGACTGTAATCACAATCAAAGGTAAAGGTGCTTCACTCACCACAATAAAAGGATTTAAGATTCAAAGTGCAGGTAATGGAATTGTGATAAAGGATGCGGAATATGTTAAAATCATTAAAAATGACATTTCAGGTAAGGGAAATGCTATTGTTGCAACCGGAACAAAATATTTAAACATTACTAAGAATAATATTGTTAAGAATTCTAAAAATGGAATTTCCTTAGCGGATTCTAGTTATGCGTATATTTTTAATAATGACATCAAAAACAATGATTATGGTATTGAAGTGGCCAAATCCAATAATGTTTACATTTATGGAAATACCATAATGTACAACAAATATGGTGTCCATTTATCAAAGAAAATCAATGATGTTAATTATGGTGAAGGACCTAGCAATGTATACATTAGCAAAAATACGATTAATGTTAATGAAAAAGATGCTATTATGATTAATAATGCCGGAGACAACATAAATATCAAATCCAATGAGATTGATTCTAACCATGAAAACGGCATTTCAATAGCCCATATCGGAAACTTTTATATTCAATCCAATGTAATTTCTTCGAATTGGGGTAACGGTATTCAGTTCTTTGATGGCTATGTAAAGCCTAACACTCAGGAAATCAGCTATAATGCAATTCACAGCAATCTGCATACGGATGTTGAAGCAAAAGATTCAATTTATGAATCCGGATCCAGACTGCAGTTAGGCGATAACTGGTACACAGATTATTCGGGAATATGTCCTAAAATCCAATCCAACAATATAAAATTCAGCGTTAAACAGGTTGGTCCGAATCAGTTCCAGGCCACATTTGTAGATTCAAATGGAAATATAGCCAGTTTACTTCCAGACAGAACTCTAACATACACAACAGCAAACGGAAATACATTAAAAATCACAGTAAGTGGTGGAACAGCAGTATTTAATGTTGATGCTAATGATGGGGATTTGGTTGAATCTATTGTTGATAATTCCAAAAGGGACAATATCTTTGATTCAAAAACCAAAATTGTTCCTTCATCAAATGGACAATCCCCATCTTACACATATCCAACAATCCCAAACTATCAGTTATATGAAGATATTGGAACCGGTGGAGGAAATGGCAATGGTGACGGCTCAGGGGATGGTTCCGGAGGAAACGCCAACAGAGGAAATGGTGCTTCAAAACAGGACAGTTCAAGTAATGGAAACAGCACCCATAGTCAAAAATCCGACCCTGCAAGCAATGCAAACAATCAGGTAAATGATGTATCTCAGAGTTATGATTCACAGTCTTCTGCTCAAGCAGGTGCTTCTGAGGCAAGTTCTGGTGATACAGGCAATCCAGGTTCACAATCAGAATCTGTTGTAAAACAAATCATATTTGATGAAGATGAATTCTTTAAAGTCACTGGAATTTCATTCATTGTTTTACTGATGGTATTGACTGTCGGTTTTTATTATCGTGATGATATTAAGGAAATGAATTCCAAAAGATAATCATCTTCTTTTTTTACTATTTTTTTCTCAATTTTTACAAAAAATTATTTAAACGATTTTTAATAGATATCATATTATCTTACCTTTGGAGGATTAATATGAATAAGAGTGATTTGAAAAGAGACCATTATATGCTCAAGGGACCTCTTGCCAAGAAAGGTTATGATTGGTGGTGGCATTCTTTAACTGCATATAATAAGAAAACCGGAGAGGAAAGACCTTTTTTTATTGAATATTTTACATGCAATCCTGCATTAGCTGAAGAAGAACCAGTTCTTGGACAATTGCCTGAAAACCAAGAAGCAGGCAAAAAACCTTCATACTGTATGATTAAGGCGGGAACTTGGGGAAAAAATCCAAAGCAGATTCATAATTTTTACTCAATGAAATACTTTAACTGTCCTGATGATGAGTTAAACATTCAGATCGGTGATTGCAGCCTAACGGAAACACATATGAGTGGTTTTGCAAGAGTATCACAGGAAGATGCTGAAAATCACCCTGAATATATGTCAGATGCCGGAGACATGATGTGGGATTTGGATATCGACAAACAAATCACTTTCAATGTAGGTTATGGTGCCAGTTCACTATTTAGAAAACTGAACTCATTTGAAATGTTCTGGCATGCTGAAGGAATTAAAACCCAGTATAGTGGAACAATATGGTTGGATGGAGAAGAATATGAGGTAATTCCTGAAAAATCATATGGGTATGCCGATAAAAACTGGGGAGGAGACTTTACTTCACCTTGGCTTTGGATTTCATCATGTAATATTACAAGTCTGATTTCTGGTAAAAAATTGAATAATTCAGCTTTTGAAGCTGGTGGTGGAAGACCAAAGGCATTCGGTATTGAAATTCCACGTAAACTTCTCATCGGGTTTTACTATGAAGGAACCATGTATGAATACAACTTTGCAAGATTCTGGAACCTGGTAAAAATTGATTTCGACTTTGAAGAAGGTGAAGACGTTCACACATGGCGCATTAACGCAAGCAATAAAAATTCCAAAATGGAATTGGTATTATGGTGTAAACGTGATGAAATGATGCTGTTCAACTATGAAGCTCCTGATGGTCAAAAAAGACACAACCGCCTATGGAACGGTGGAAACGGTTGGGGTGAAATCAAATTATATAAAAAAGATGGAACATTAATTGACCATGTTAAAATAGAAAATGCAGGATGTGAATATGGGGAGTATGATGACGAATGATATTCACTGACATCATTGCATTAATTGTCGTATATGTTTATGTAATTGCAATTTTTATCATAGCTGAAAAGGTTTTAAAGTCAAGACCTGAATTTTCACGCAAATTCCTCCATATTATGGTAGGTAATATGATATTTGCAATGCCATTCTTTTCAAACCCCTGGGTCATGATTATAGGACTGACATTGCCTGCTTCAATCGGAACATTCCTTTTGACAGAATACTCTCCAATAAAAATAGAAAACAGTATGACTGAATCAGGTCATGCATTAGGATTATTTTTCTATTCAGCAATCTGGACAATACTGTTAATAGTATTCGGTAATCAATTATGGATTGTAGCATTAGCCATTGTACCATTAGTATATGGTGACGGATTTGCAGCATTAATCGGTATTAAATTCGGTAAAGTCAAATTCTCCATTTTCGGAAGTACAAAATCTCTTGAAGGATCACTTTCAATGTTTGTTGTAACTACAGTTATGAGCGTATTTGTATGGATGGTTTTCACATCTATCGGATATGCAATGCCTGAATTTAATATTGTGAATATTATATTGATTTCTGCGGTTGCAACACTTTGTGAGGCATTCAGTTATGGTGGAATTGACAATCTGACAGTTCCGGCATTAACTTCAATATTATACTATTTAGTAACTGTATTATAGTTACTAACTTTCACTTTCTTTTTTTTGCATTTCACTATCCAAATTTTGCATCTTGGAAACCTCGCCAAATAGCCATTTATATAGACTTTTACTAAGTTATATTAACGAATAGTTAATTGGTGATTAAATGGATTTAAGAGAAAAAGCAGAAAAAAGAGTTGATGCAAAAATCGAATTTCAAGAAAACTTATATAAATATTTGATTGTAAATGTAATAATAGCAATTATTTGCTTATTGTTTTTACAAAGTTTCTGGTTATTGTTCTTTGTAATGTTTTTCTGGGGTATTGGTCTTTTAAACAAATTTTTCAAAGCCTGCCCCATTAATGATTATAGAGAAGAAATGATTGAAAAAGAACTTTCAAAAATGGGTGAATAAGATGTCTGATAATTTATACTCAAGAGCTGAAGAAATAGTTGATAAAAAAATCAAATTTTATAGGAATTTGCAAGCATATATTATAGTTAATGCATTTTTAGCTGTTATTAATTGGTTTTTCACACCGGAATTCTGGTGGGTATTGTTCCCAATGTTTTTCTGGGGTATTGGTGTATTTAAAGACTTTTTAATGGCATATGTGTTTGTTGACAAGTTCAGTGATGATTACAGAGAACGTAAAATCCAAGAGGAAATGGAAAAATTAAGAGATTAAATTATGAAGGTAAATTTATTTGTTTCAAGAGATATTGAAGAGCCGTATGCAGATATTCACACCAATGAGTTAACGGATAATGTTACAAAGGCAATGTCAATTCTGGAAAGTGATGAATCCAGTGAAATGCTGGCGGTCAAGAAAGGATCAGACATTGCACTTTTGGAATTTAGTGATGTATATATGCTTAGGGTAGAAAATAAACAGGTTAAAGTATATACTAAAAATAATGAGTATTTGATTAAAAAGCCATTGTATCAAGTGGAAGAATCATTAACCGGTGATTTTGTGCGCATTTCAAAAACAACCATTGTCAACTTGAAAAAAATAGAACGTGTGGCTCCTTCACTTAAGGGAATGATGTTTATACAACTCAAAAATGGCCTGAAAGACAATATCTCAAGAAAATATTTGCCGTATTTTAAGAATGCTTTGGATTTATAGGTGAAAACATGAAAACAGATTTGATTAAAAGATTATCAATTGGAGCTTTTGTGGGATGCTTTATTGTCATGCTTATTATGGTTATAATGTCTCTCCAGTATGGTCCTGAAGTTATTCATTTCTCAGGAACTGATGTTATTAATGCATTTTTGGGCTCAATCGTTGCGGGTTGGGCATTTTCTTTAAGTGGGTTAATCTATGAAAGGGAAGATATTGCATTTCCTCTTCAGGTAATTTTCCAAATGGTCATTGGATTGGGGGTACTGTTCCTTGTTGCTGTTTATTTGAAATGGATGCCAATTAATCTGGGAATCGGACCAATAATAACCTGGATAGCAATTGCATGTGTATTTGCAGCCATATTTTGGTGTGGTTTTTATGTTTATTATTATTTGGTTGCACGTGACTTGAATAATAAATTAAAAAATTAAAAATAGTAAAATAAGTAAATAGCTCAGCTATTTACTCTAAAATCTTGTTTTTTCTATATCCGATTGCTAATAATAGGAATATGATGGCTATCCCCGCAATGAAAAATTTAATATCTAAATTTGCTTGTTTTGAAACTGATTTTCCGGTTTCATTTAGTTCATAAGCTTTTTTGTCCTCACCATGTGAAGTGGAATTTCCATAAACCAATGGGCCATTGGAACTTGTATAAGTTTTTTCAGGGTTTGCATTCCTATTTAAATTGCTTTCCTTTTGTGAATCGGATTTTAGTTCATTTTTGTTGTCACTGATGTCGGAACTTTTTTTATTCTTGGAATTGGCATTAGTGGTTTTGGTTTTGTTGTGATTATCCGGATTAGGGCTCTTAAACTGTTGTTTAAGATTATCAAGTGTGTCTTCTGGGAAGAAGTCTTTAAGTAAATCACTATATTTGTCTAATTGATTAAGATTCAAAACGCTGAACAAATTGGATTTGATAGTTGAACTTACTTTAATTCTTGGAGTGACATTGTTCGGATCGTTTATTGATGAGTCATTCGGGTCTTCATCTCCCCAATCATTATTGTCAAATTTGGTATACAGATTATGTGTGTCCTGCCATTTTATGAATATCTCTTTACCTAAAGGTGAGGTATTGTTGGTAATTATGTTGTTGTGGACATTGATGGTAGTTTTTTTATCATACATTGGCTGTTGAATGTAAAATGATCCACCAGTTTCTCCACCGTTATTGTTTACGATGATTGAGTTTTCAATATTGATATTTCCTGAAACCATCACTGCTCCACCATTGGTGCCTGCAGTATTGTTCATAAATATGCATCTTTCAATATTTGACTCGCCCGACCAGCTGTAATATGCTCCTCCCCATTCATCAGCGTGATTGAACATAAAAATGCAGTCCTGGACATTGCCGTATCCAAAAACACTTACACGTATTGCTCCACCGTCACGGCGGGCAGAATTATTTATAAAAACACAGTTGTAAATGTCTGAATCTGCATAGCATGTTGTAATTGCTCCACCGTCATGATCAGCATGATTATTGACAAATAGGGAGTTGTTTACAAACAGATATCCTCTTTCATATTTTGTTCCATAATTGGAAATGCCGCCCGCATTTGTTTCTTTCAATGCAGTGTTATTGATGAATATGCATTCGTCAACATAGATTTTTCCTTTTTCATTTGATATTGCTCCTCCAAAATCATCGGTTAATCCATTGATAAACGTTAAATTCTTAAATATGACCTTAACATTTGAGCTTCGAATAAGGAAAATGCTTGACTTGTTTTCTCCATCAATAATGATGTTTCGAGGATTTCCATTTCCCTGGAGTGTGATATTTTTTGTAATCTTAATATTGTGGATTTTATATGTTCCGGGATTAATTGAAATCACATCACCGCTTTTTGCATTGTCGATTTTCATTTTCAAATCCGAGGAGGCATCCTGCAGCACTGGTTCTTCTGCATTTGCAGTTGCTTGCAAATGTGAGTCTTCCATGGTTTGGTTTGAATCTTCATGAGCAGAAACCACACTGCATGATATCAGAACAACAAATATAATTATCAAAATTGATAAGCATTTAAATTTAATATTATCACCTCCTGAAAATGTATTGGACATGGTTTAAATTATGTATTTATTAATATATAACTATTTTCGCAACGATTTTTAAGTTTTCAATATTTATATTTGTTAAATTTCATTAATTTTGAATTTTTAAATTATATTTTTTTTAATGTCTTATTAATATAAGTTTTAACAGTATTTAAATTGTTTAAGCTGTTTAAATTATCCTATTTTTAATTTAAATGAAAAAAATTACTTTTATTGAAATGAAATATATTTCACTTTAATAAATTTTGTTTAAAATGATTAATATTAAAAAATAAATATTAAATTTTATTTAAATAACATTATAACCATTAATTTATATTTTATAATGATATTTTATGTTTATTATGGAAATAATCTATTTTATTATAATTTTTTTTTCATCGATAAACAATAATATTTATATTATATGTCGATACATAAATAATATCACTAGTATAGGGATATAGTTAATGATTATTTTGATTTTTAGTTTATTTTTAACTAGTTTCATATTAGTGAAATTTTTATAATAATAAAAGGAGGAAAAATAATGGATAGTAAAAAGATATTAATGTCTTTTCTTTTAGTTGCATTAATTGCGCTTTCTGTTGCTTCAGTTTCCGCTGAAGATGTTGATGATGTTATTTCCACAGATGATGCAGTTGATGCAATTGCTGCAGACGATTCTGTAGATGTACTTTCAGATGACATTTCACCTACAAATAATACTGCTAGTGCTGTACAGACTGCAGTTTATTCCGCAAAATCAGGAGATACTGTTGATTTAAGTAAGTATTCCGATTATGATTTTGCCGGCAACACTGTAACTGTTAATATTACCGGCATAACCATTGATGGTAAAGGTACAACTACTATTAAAGGTTATGGTGACGGAAATGGTATATTTGCCATTAAAGCAGCAAATGTAACCATTCAAGGAATAAAATTCATCGATACCAACCCTAAAAACGATTTCAAATATAATGGAACAGTTGCAGGTTGGGGTATTAGTGTTTCAGCAGCTCCTAATGGTGCAGTTAGAAACTGTGAATTCACCGATTTCAATAGTGGTATTGTTGTAATGCAAACTACCGGTTTCACCATCGAAAACAATAAGTTTAACGGCGGATACACTACCAAATTATTAAATGATCCTACCGTAAACAAAGAGGAAGGTAGTAAATCATTAAATATTTACAGACAATCTTCTAAGATTGTTGTTAAAAACAATACTTTTGAAGGGCCTATTCTTGATGGAGTATCCATTGCACAAGGTAGTGGTTCCAATCAAGTTTTAGACAATACATTCATCGGTAACTGTTACTCCATTTACTTTGGAGGAGCATCCACCAAAGGTACAGTTATCAGAGGTAACAAATTTATTAATTGTGGTTACTTTAAAGAAGGAAACATTTCCTGGTCAGGATTACCTGTAATCAGTATACAAAAAGCATCTGATGACATTTCAATTGAAAACAATAATTTTTCAGTCATTGATAATAATATATTAATTGCTGCTGAAAAAGGTAATGAAGCACACGGTAGCCCAACTGAAATTGGAAATATTAATATTACCGGCAATAAAATAGTTAAATATAATGATACTGTTGATGCTTCTACAGTAACTTTATTCCATATTTTAATAAGAGATGCTTCTTCTTTAGAAATTAGTAGCCCTCTCAATGTAACCGGCAACACTTACCCTAGTGATGTTAAAGGAATCTCAATTTGGATTAATGGTAATGAAGTTTATTCATCAGGTGATGCAGTAATCGAAAACGTATTATATACTACAGACACTATATTTAACACTACTCTAACAGTATCCGATGTTACTGTTACTGCTGGAGATGCTGCTAATTTAGTAATAACTTTAAAAAATTCCAACAATTCTGGATTAATAAATAAAGTTGTAATGGTTGCAATTGACGGAAAAATTATAAATGCAGTCACTGATGAAAACGGTGTTGCTACTGTACCAGTTAATTCCACAACCGCTGGCGTTCAATATGCTAGCATCGTATTTTTAGGTGAAGGTAACCTTTATGGAGGATCCATTGCTTCTGCTAAAATTACAGTAAATGCAAAACCTGTACCTCCAGTTGTTAAAAAAGTAACCACTTTAACTGCTAAAAAAGCAACCTTGAAAGTTAAAAAAGCTAAAAAAATCCAAGTAACTTTAAAATCTGAAGGTAAAGCTCTCGCTGGTAAAACCGTAACAATTAAAGTTAACAAGAAAACTTTCAAAGCAAAAACTAACGCTAAAGGTGTAGCTACTATTAAAGTTAAAGTTACTAAAAAAGGTAAATTTACCGCTACTGTAAAATTTGCTGGAGACAGCGAATACAACGCAGCTACCAAAAATGTTAAATTTACTGTAAAAAAATAGATAAGTAATATTTTTCATATTACTTTTCTTCTTTTCTTTTTTTTAATTATTTTAATGTAATTTGTTTTCATTACATAATGTGTGTGAATTATCATGAAAGAAATTAAAATCATTCTATTATTTTGCTCATTATTGTTGATTTTAATTATGGGTGTGGGAGCCATTTCTGCCACAGAAAGTCCAATTAACAATACGATTTCAATTGATAATCAAGAGAATGCTAATGAAATTATTGATGTGTCATATGATGAAGATATTGTGAGAGATTCCCCAAAAACCATTGTTGTACCATTTGATCCAAAGGAATCAAATGAAATGACATGGCCCAAGATTCAACCTGCAATAGATGGTGCTAATGCTGGAGATACAATCGTAATTGAAGGAAATCCGGCTCATTGTCGCATTACTATAAATAAAAAGCTAAATATTATTGCAACTGAAAAATCAACAATCACTCCATGTCCTAACTATTATCATGAAGGATTATCTGATTTCGGTGTTTTTTACATAACAAAAGAGGGTAGCGGATCTACAATTCAGGGATTCACTTTTCTAAATACTCATAGGTCAGAAACTCCATTCGGCATTTTAATTGATGGAGCTGATGACATTAACATTTTTAAGTGTACAATGAATTTTTATGCTAAAAATGAGGATAGATTCCAGGGAATTATAATTAAAAATTCAAATAATGTAAAATTATCTAATTTAGTCATAAATAACACCATAAATGGAATAACAATCATCGATTCTTCTAATATTGAGATTAAGGATTGTCTAATTAGCAATAATGAAAATCACGCAATATCTGTATTTGGCAATTCAAAAAATATCAATATCAAATATAATTTCATTAAAGATAATGGAAATTCAGGCATTAATTTATCAAGCGCAAACTATGTTAATATTTTAAATAATCATATTGAAAATAATGGTGCGGACAATAAAGATAGTGGTTCGGGGATTTATGTCAATACAAACATCACAAAACTGGTCGTTACAGGAAATATCTTCTTATCAAATGGGCTTCATGCAATAATGTATGATTATCGCACTAGAAATTTAAATAAAAATCCCGGCGATGATATGCTAACAGTTGTTGATGATAACTATTTCGAGGGACATAGCTCAATGATGCTTCACCATAGAATCTATATTGAATATGCAAACGGGGATATGCAGTATGATGCTGAAAAAGATATCTATTTCGAATCAGCAAATGGAAATTATCTTGAATCAAAATCATACGTGTATATGCAAAATGCATTAATTTTTAATGATGTACCGTGCGGATTTACATATTATACTACATCAATTCCTTGGACTTTAACTGCTCCGGGCAATAATGGAAAATATGACTTATCTTTAAAGCTAAATTTAAAGGAAACTAAAAATGGCGTATATCAGATTTCTATAGTTGATTCCAAAGGAAATATTGCCAGCAATTTCAATTCATTTTATGTTCCGGTATTTTTAAATGATTGTTCAAGTGTAACTCCTCAAAATGGTGATATTTATAGGAACGTTTTAATAAAAGATGGTGTAGGTATAGCAGATTTTAGAAGCGGTTATTCTTCTTTTAAATCAAAGAATAATATAATAACCGCCGTATTTCCGGGAACAGATGAGAATGTTATCAGGAGCTTATATGTTCAATTAAAAATTGACGATTCTAATCTTCCAATTAATCCGTCTACCAAATTAACAGCTTCTATTCTGACCACATATCCTTTGTCAGATGATTATGTGCAAGTTAAATTAACAGACAGTAAAGTAAATGCAATTCCTAATCAAAAGGTTACTTTTAAGTTCAACAGCAAGACATATGATGCCATAACTGACAATATGGGAATTGCTAAAGTCAAGGTTTCACTGTCCTCAATAAAAACTTATTCAGTTGCCGTAACCTATTTGGGAAATGATGATTATGACTATTCTCAAACTCTCACTAAAATAATTGTTAAATCGGGTTCTAAAAAATCAAAGATATCTGCATCTAATTTAAAAGTTAAAAGGAATGTTAAGAAAGTCTTTAGATTTAAAGTAACTGACGGTGTTGGGGGAGCTTTAAAAAATCAGAAGGTCATTGTTAAATTAAATGGTAAAAGCCACATTATTAAAACTAACAACAAGGGTATCGCTAAGCTTCCTGTAAAATTGAATAAAGCTAAAAAGTATAGATGTACAATTAGATTTTTAGGAAATGCAAACTTTAAACCTTCTTCAAAAACAAGTATTATCTGCGTAACAAAAAAATAACCTTCCATTTTTCTTTTTTAATATTTGACAAGATATAAATATAATTTTCAATATATTACAAAATAGGTTATTCAATTAAATTTACAACGATAAATATTAGATAATTTATCATTGTCAGTTTTTTTAATTGTTTAATTAAAATTTTTTGATTGATGTGAATTTGATTTTCAGGGGTTGATCTTATAAAAAAATCTGAATCTAGATTAATATTTGCTTTAATATTATTTTTTTCGATGTTACTCATGACAACAGTTTATGCTGAAGATAATTCGACTGAAGATTTGGCAGTTAATGGCGATTTTAATTCAATTCAGGGGTTGATTGACCAGGCCAAGTCAGGAGACACTATACATCTTGAAAACAAGATGTATGAAACCAACGGTTCACAAATCAATATTAATAAGGATATAACTATTTATGGTTCAGAGGCATCCGGCACAATATTAAATGGGAATTCAAAATCAAAAATCCTTGTCATATCAAATAATGCTAATGTAAATATTCATGGAATAACTTTCATTAATGGAAAAACTGGAAAAAATGGTGCTGCAATTGAAAATAATGGTCGTTTAACTGTATATGATTGCAAATTCATTAATAATGATGCTGATTATGGGGCTATCCGGGCAAATGCATATTCTAGTTTGACCATTTATAATTCTTATTTTGAGAATAACTATGGAGATGGCGGTGGAGCCGCAATTGACAGTTATAATGCATTTTGTAAAGTAGTAAACTGTACATTCTTTAAAAATCATGCTCATGAGGGTGGAGCAATCTATAATAGATTTGGTGAAATACAATTGATCGATTCCAATTTCATAAATAATTCCGCTACAAGAGGAGGAGGAATTTATAATAATAGAGGTCATTTGATTATCAGAAATTCAAAGTTTAATTCAAATTCCGCAACTCATTTGGGCGGAGGTGTAAAAAGTTGGGGGGTCTGTGAAATTTATGACAGTGAAGTTAAAGGCAATATTGGCCAATATGGTGGTGGAGTCTATATTTCTGAATTTACAATGCAGGTTATTAATACTGTAATTGAAAATAATAGTGCTGAAGAGGGAGGGGGATTAATTTCCGATTCCTTCGGGTCTTTGATAATTAAAGATTCAACAATAAACAATAATCGCGCTGAGCTTGGAGGCGGAATATCCAGTAACTGCGGACAACTGAATGCAATAAACTGCATTTTTAAAAATAATGTTGCCACTGATAAAGGAGGGGGAATCTCATCTACTTTAGGAGAGATTGCTGGTGTAAGATTCTCATGTTCCCTTCAAAATTGTTTACTCGACAGTAATACTGCAAGATATGGTGGAGGATTATGTTTTGCAGACATATTGGGGACATTTGATGAAGTAACCTTGAACAATAATTCCGCAACCCAGGGCGGAGCGATTTATAATCTGGGTAACTTAACATTCAATAAATTCACCATCACTTCAAACATTGCAAACGAAGGGGCCGCAGTATACAATAAAGGATCAATAAATTTAATGAATTCTAATGTGAATTCTAACTCTGCCAGTAACGGTGGAGCCATATATAATTGTCTTGACATGAATATTTCAAATTCCGATGTGAATTCTAACTCTGCAGGTAAAGGTGGTGCAATTTATAATGAAGCTAATTTAAATGTCCAAGGTTCTTTCATGGAATATAATACTGTAAAGTCTTACGGTGGGGCCATATATAATATTGGCATCACTAATATCATAAACAGTAATTTCAATTTCAATAATGCCGATTCTGCTGGAGTAATTTATAATGTGGGAAAATATGCTTTCATTAGTGGTTCATCATTTGCAAATAATAAAGCACAACAGGGAGCAGTTGTTTATACCTCATCTAGTTTATCAATTGATAATTCAAAATTCCAAAAAAATACCGTAGGTCATAGTTTGGGAATAATAACTGTAGCCAAAGACAGAATGTCAATTAATAAGTCAATATTTTCTTTTAATTCAGGTTCTGATGAGGGAGGAGTTATTTTTAACATTGACGGGACAATTTTAATTAACAATTCCCAATTCATATCAAATAAAGCATTGAGCTATGGGGGTGCAATTGATAATAATGCTGATTTGACTATTGCAAATTCATTATTCGATGGCAATCAGGCTTATGGCGCTGGAGCTATTGACAATGGTGGAAATCTAACAATTGTCAAATCCAATTTCACTAATAATAGGGCAACTAAAAACGGCGGAGCAATTGATAATAACAATATATTAAATATTGTCGGAGCTATTTTTAAGTACAATGCAGCCGGTGAGGAAGGCGGTGCAATCATTGCACGTAGTGATATCAACATGACCCATTCGGCATTATTTAGTAATGATGCAAAAAGCGGCAATGCAATTTATTTCAATAACAATAATTCCAGTTTGTCTAATAATTGGTGGGGATCAAATAGTCCCGATTTTGAAAAATTGTTCAATATTGGCCTTTCAGAAAATTTTACTTGGATAATAATGGAATTCGAATGTATGGATGATTTAATGCAATACGAAAGTTCAGGAATTCAAATTTCATTGAATAAGGTGAAAACTCAAGAGGGTTCTATTTCTAAATTGAATTCTCCCGAACTGTTGCCGAATTTGGAAGAAAGCGTATCCACTAATGATAAGTTGATTATAGAAAATGGATATCTGTCTAAATCACTTTATATTCCTCCAACTCAAGCTATAACATTTTCGTTGGATGGCCAAAGTTACACATTCAACGTTTTATTAAATCCTTCAAGAATAGTTGATAATAAGGATATTGTTGAGGATTATAAAGGAAAAACTATATTTAAGGTTCGTGTAATAGGTAAAGACGGAAAAATTGTTGGTGCAAATGAAGTTGTAATGATGAAAATAGGCGGTAAAACATACAGTGTTAAAACTGATGGAAATGGATTTGCTTCAAAGTCTTTCAGTCTGACTCCGAAAAAATATATAATTACAACAACATACAAAGGCAGTACAGTAAACAACGTCATAAATATTAAAAAGGTCTTAAAAGCTAATAACAAATCAGCTAAAAAATCTAAAAGGATAAAATATAGTGCAAAACTTATAAAAAGCAATGGAAAAGCAATAAAAGGTAAAAAGATTACTTTTAAAATTAATGGTAAAGTCTACTCTGCCAAGACTAATAAAAAAGGCGTAGCTTCTGTTGCTTTTAAGAATTTAAAAGTGGGCAAATATAAAATCTCAGTAAATTATTTGAAATCAGAAGTAAAAACAATATTAAAAGTGAAATAAGCTAATTATTATACTTTTATTTAATTTTTATTTTTACAGTTCTTTTAGATGATTTATACATTTCGTCCCCTTTAAATCTCACAGTTGCTTTGTATTTGCCTTTTTTTGTTAATTTGATTTTGAATGTTGCTTTTCCCTTCTTATCTGTCTTTGCAAAATAAGTCTTTCCTTTAATTGTTAGGGAAACAATTTTATTTTTGAGTTTTACTTTGTTATTTTTTAATGTAATTGAGTATTTTTTTACTTTAGTGTTTGATTTAAATGACTTTGATTTTGCCGTAACCTGTGTTTGTTTCCTGAAATCTATTTTATCAGAAGGTTCATTTGAATCGGTCTGATTGTTAACTGATCCTTCAGAGCCTTTGGTAACATTATTGAATGACAAATTTTTTAAAATTATATTGCTGGTTTCGGTATGGATTTCAGATTCAAAATATGAATTGATGTTGTTGAAAGTGGAATTTTCTATTTTTGTACTTTTTGCATCTATATAAAGGGACATGCCCTGTTTAGCGGCATTATGATTAAACTCATTGTTAATTATTTCAGTTTCGCTGCCGCTTGCCATAATCGCTCCACCCAAATCTGCGGTGTTTTCATTAAAAATCGCTTTATTGACGATTCCTGAATCTTTGAAAAATATCGCTCCGGCATATTTTCCAATATTCTTGTTAAATTTTGAACTTTTAATTCTTACTTCCCCTTCGCTGGTAATCGCTCCACCATAACCTATTGCAATATTTTCTTCAAATAGGGTATTTTCAATGGATCCTTGTTGGAAAAAGTAGATTCCTCCACCGTCTCCAGCTTCATTCTTTCTAAAAGTGGAATTGAGGATATTTGTTTTTTCGCTTGAAAATATCCCTCCACCGAGATAGGTTGCATAATTATTTTCAAATTCACAATTGATTACACTGCTTTGTGTTTCAAAATCTATTGCACCGCCAAAAAATGCAACATTTTCAATAAATTTGGAATCGGTCACCGTTGCAGTATTTTTAAAATAAATTGCTCCGCCGCTATTTGAGGTTTTGCTGTTTTTAAAGATGGAATTGGAAATTGTGCCGTTTTCTCCTTGCCAATAAATTGCTCCACCATTTGAATTTGCAGAACCGTTAACGAAAATGATATTTTTCAAAACAACATTTTTTGATTGGATATTGAATATGCGGGATTTTGCAGCACCGTCAATGATATGGCCCTGGCCGTCAATGGTCAAATCATCAATGGGTATATCAATTCCATTCACATATTTTTCATCACTTTTTGAATCGAACCGGTAATCTTTGGTTAATTTTAAGGATTTTGATTGTATGGAATCATTTATTGCAAGTTCAAGATTTGAAAAATTGTTTGTATTAGCATTTAAAAGCTCAGTATTGGCATATTCACTTTCATTTAATTGTATTGCGCTTACACATGTGATGCTGATAAAAACAAACAGTATCATGGCAGTTAATATGAGTTTATTTTTAATTAGGAGTCCCCCAGTTCTTTATGAGTGTATATATTTGTCTCTATATGTATTTTATTTCCATTCATTTTTAAATTTTTTTTAAAAACAACTATATTGATATATAATTAAATCGAAAAACATTAATTATACGAAAGTAAATTATTATATATTGATATTTTTATGTCAATTGTTATAAAATGAAAACTGGGGAAAATATGAGAATAAAGAGTATTTTATTAGTATTATCTTTTATATTCGTTGCAATGATCTGCATTGGTTCTGTTGTAGCTATAGAAGATAACAATATTACTGATGATTCATTAAATTTAGAAAAAATGAATCAAGTTAATGAAAATATATTGTCTAGTTCGCAAGATGATTCACTATCCTCAAATTCTCAAATAATCACTGTTGATAACATTGGTGAAAATCACAGGGAAATGAATGACCATACTATTAGAAACGCTATATCTAATGCTAATTCTGGGGATACAATAATTATTAACGGACAAAACTATGATCATGTTCACATAGTGATTGATAAACAATTAACTATCAAAAGCAATGTAGGAACAACTTTAAGTCATTGTTCCAATCAGGGTGCTGCCGATTCAGGCCATCAGGGAATATTTTATTTAACTTCAAAGGCCAGCGGCACCATAATTGAAGGATTTAATTTTATTAATGATGATGGAATGTTATATGATAGCGAAGGTTATGCAATTCTAATCAATGGAGCTTCAAACGTCATTATCAGAAATTGTAACATATCCAATAACGGCGTTGCCGATGGAATCAGGATGGAAAATTCAAAAAATACTATTGTGGATAATGTAAATCTATCAAATACTGTAAATGGCATTAAAATTAAGAATTCTATCGATACAAACATTAAAAATTCCATAATTAAAGATTCTACCAATGGTGTTTATGATCAGGATTCTACAAGGACAGTCATAACTTCAAATAATATATTAAATAATAATGCAGGTATTTACATTGCGGGCAGTTCCAATAATCCTACTGTAAGCTTTAATAACCTTACCGCAAATGCAAATGCCATAAGCCTAACCTCTTCTGACAATATTAATATTTTAAGTAATTATATTGCATTAAACACTAATCATGGAGTTTATATTAACTGTAAGGTTGAAAAAATCAATATCATTGGAAATTTCTTTTATAAAAATGTTCATGAAGAGGTTTTCAATGATGTAAATACTAAAGGATTATATGTTAAAGGTGGAGAAGAGCTGGAAGTTGTAAACAACAATTATTTTGTTGGTTTTGATAATCGTCCGGTACAACGTGAGGACAGTATTGGTGGAGGAGTATTTTTAGGTTATGCGTTTGAAATCAACACTAATGTGGCTTGCCCTATAATCTATTCCACATATGGTGTACAATGGACTGTTGTGAATTATAGGCTCCAGTTAAGTGAAATTACACAGTCTAAAAAGGGAGTATATTCAATTTCAATAGTTGATGGCAACGGCAATGTTGCAAAGGGCTTAAGTTCTGTTCCGGTCACATTCTATTTAAATAAAAACAACAATTATGTCGATCCGCAGGAAGGGGATGTCTATAAGACAGTCATGATGGTTGACGGTACTGCAACAGTAAGATTCTATCCGGATGAGTTTAAGGAATCCGGAAATGTCGTAACTGCAGTAACTCCGGGCCTTTCCGATTATCTCACAGGCGATCAAAACAAGAATGTCAAAACATTTAATGTTGAGGACAAATATATTCCTGGTAATGTTACAGCGACCAAAATCTCAATTTCAGATTTGAATACCTATCCAAATTCAAACGTTGACTATTCAATTACATTAACTGATATTTATAATAATCCTGTTGCAAATGAGCCAATTACAATTAATATCGGATCTCAAAATATTCAGGCTAAAACCAATGAAAATGGTCAGGCCAGCATAAAAATCAATCAAAATGCAGGCAATTATATTATTAAAGTAAATTATGAGGGAGACGATATAGATTATTCCGCAAGCAGTTCTCAGGCAAAATTGACTGTAAATAAAGTAGCTGCAAAATTTGATGCTTCAAATTATGCAATGCTTGTTAAAAAAGCCGATTACTATAAAGTAACTTTAAGCGATGCTTCTGGAAATGCATTGGCCAATCAGAAAATCACTTTCAAGGTCAACAAAAAAACATACAATGTAAAGACCAATGCCAAAGGGGAAGCTAAAATCAAGCTCAAACTTAAAAAGGGAACTTATAAGGTTGTAATGAATTATAAGGGTAACAGCAAATATTTGGCAGCTAAAAAAACTAATAAAATAAAAGTCAAAAAGAATCTAAAAACCAAACTGACTGCACCTAAGGTTGTCACCGCCCCAAACACTTCTACTAAATATGCAGTCACTTTAAAAAATGAGAATGGTAAGGCAATTTCAAAACAGAAGGTAACCGTCAAAGTCAATGGTAAAAAATACACCAAAAAAACCAATGGAAACGGTCAGGTGGTTCTCAGCTTGAAATTCTCTAAACTCAAGTCATATAATGTCAAGGCAACATATAAGGGAACTAAAGTTTATAAAAAATCTTCAGCTACAGGTAAAGTGGCTGTCAGTAAAATAGCTACAGTTATCATCGCACCTAGTATTGAATCAATTCCAAACACTCCAAAGGATTATACGGTTAGTTTAAAAACAAGTGACGGCAAACCGGTGGCTGGAGAATCTTTAAAGATTACTTTAGATGGTCAAACTTATACGAAAGCAACAGATAATAATGGTCAAGTTACAATTCAAACCAAATTGGCTAATGAAAATAATTATGAGGTTAGCGTGACTTATGCGGGAAGTTCAATTTATAAGAATTCCAATGCAGTAGGTACCATCAAAGTTTCAAGACTTGAAACCCAACTAACCAGTTATAACAGGACTTTTTCAAAAGGTTCGGCTGAATCATATATCGTTTCACTAAAAGATTCGTCAAACAATGCCATGGCCAATCAGGTTATTTCATATACATTAAATAATCAGACTTTCTCACAAAATAGTGATGATAATGGTCAAATTAAGGTCAATGTATCCTCATTGGCCGTTGGATCTTATGAAATCAATCTTAACTATGACCAATCTAATCAATATAGGGCATCATCATCCAGAAGCATAATCGCTATTGTCAACAAAACTGATGTCACATTCATTGATGCCGGTTTGCCTAGTGATGAAATTCAGGCCAGATTTGATGGGGCAGGCAAAAATGTCGAATTTTTAGGAAATGACTATAATGATGTTAGCTTAACAATCAATAAGGTATTAAACATCACTTTCATGCCTAATACTACATTAAATGGTAAGGCAAAATCAACAGTTTTAACAATTGCAACTTCAAATGTTAATATTTCCAATTTAATAATCAATGCAAATGAGGGTACAGGTATCCATATCATAAAAGCGGATAATGTTTCTATTGAAAACAATACAATTTCAAATACTTTGGATAAATCCAAGACTGAAAAGTATAGTCTCGGGGAGTTAATTATTCCGGGCAATGGTATTGAGATATCAAGTGCAAGTAATGTCATAATTTCTGATAATAACGTTAAATCATTTGGAAATGCGATATTTGCTCAAAATTCGGAAGATGTAAAAATATCCAAAAACACATTGTCCTTAAGCAATTATGGAATCACTTATGGTGAGGATGTCAAAAACACCAACATAACAAATAACCTGATTACCAAAAACATTGGTCTGTATGTAATGGACATTCCTGAAGGTCCTCTAGGTTATGGAATCTTCTTGAACCGGTCTGCAGTAAACGTCTCTATAATTCATAACAACATCACAGACAATTATATGGGGATTTCTGTTGATTCAAATTACTCAACAGGCATTGTAATCACAAACAATTTGATTTGCGACAATGCTCTTGAGGGAATCCGATTCAATGCAGGATATGACCTTGCAGAAAATGCTGTCGAACCGATTGTAAACGACAATGCGATTTATAGAAATGCTAAAGGACCAAGCATGATGATATTGGGTGAGCTGAGCGCAAACCCTAACGGTATCTATCAATATGGTCTTTATAATGTGTCAAAAAGACTGCAGTTGGGTGCAAACTGGTTCGGTAAGAATGCAAGGGTGACATGGGACTATGATACAAACACTACCGGTTATGGTACAATGTGTCCGAGAATTAACGCCACATATATTTCAGTTAAGGAAATTGAAGTTATATCTCCGGGCAATTACTCAGTAACATTCTATAAGTATGATGAAGTTGCGTCTGATTTGCCGGTATTTGAAATGTATGCAACATTAAATGATGTCGAAATCAAGTTCTATGTTGTAAATGGCGTTGGAGTATTTTCATTCGATGCTGGAAACTTCACAAACGAATCAAATGTTATCAAAGTATCAGTGGGATCTCTAAAAGATGAATACAGAACTTTTGAAGTGCTACTGAATAAAACTTTAGATGCTAGTGAAATTCCATCCCAATAAATATGTTTTTTACATATTTATTCTTTTTTTATTTTTTCATATAGACTACATTATTTTTAAAAGAGGTTTTCCAAAATAAGTATTGTTAAATTAAGGGAGTCATTAATAAAATTGATAGATTTCAACATCACTGTCAAAATAATTAATCAAATATTTCATTTAATCAATTTCAAATCCGCACTCCGAACAGGTTTTGTTTTGGAATTTCACAACTCCCCCACATTTGGGACACATCCACCTTTCACGGTCCTCGCTCATCATGCGGCCAATGCCCATTGTCTTGATTCTTTTTGCGGAACTTAATGTGTCAAGTCCATGCCTTTTGACATATTTTTTGGAATGCTTTTTCATCAGAGGGCATGGAAACTCACTGCAGCGCCCGCAATAGCTGAAATTCTTCTTGTCAAAACAGGTTTTAATCTTACATTTCAGGCTGGCCTTGCTTTTGCCGTCATCGCTTATAAGACAACCTGCACATGGATTTTGATATTTTTCACAACTGATACAGTTAATCCCGCATGGGGCAAGTAATTTTGAATCGAGTGTTTCGGGCATTTTCATAAAGAAAGTTATATATTTAATTTTAAATAAATATTACTCCATGAAGATTTTGGTTGTTCAGGAGTCCGACTGGTTGGAGAGAAATCCTCACCAGCAGCATCACCTGATGGAGAGAATGGCAGAACGTGGTCATGAAATTAAGGTCATAGACTATCCGATTGATTGGCCTAGTGATGATGGCAGCGGTCTTTATTATCACAAGGAAGTATATGAAAACGTTTCTAAAATCAAGGAAAATACTCATATTGAAGTTATAAGGCCGGGTTTTATCAAAATCAAGGGTCTTAACTATGCAACGCTATTCTTTACACATAAACATGAAATCGAACATCAGATTAAAGAGTTTAAACCGGATGTCATTCTTGCTTTGGGCATACTGAACTCATACAATGCATCAAAATTAGCTAAAAAGCATAACATCCCATTTGTATACTATTTCATTGATGTAATCTATGCACTGATTCCAGAAAAGGCATTTCAAAAGCTAGGTGAGAAATTCACCGAAAAAACAATCAGAAATGCTGATTTGGTGATAACCATCAACAGGAAACTGTCCGAGTTTGCATATGGTGTAGGTGCAAAAGAGGATTCAACAATCCTCATTGATGCGGGAATCGATTTGAAAAGCTATGATCCTGATTTGGATGATTCACGGATACGTGAAGAATATGGTATTGCTCGTGATGACATTGTACTTTTCTTTATGGGATGGATATATGAATTTGCAGGCATGAAGGAACTTGCACGTGCACTGGGTGAGAATAAGGATAAATACCCGAACTATAAGATTCTTGTTGTCGGTGACGGCGATGCATATGATGAGATGTGTGAAATCCGTGATGAATATGACATGGCCGACCAGCTGATTTTAACCGGCAAACAGCCTTTTGAAAAGATACCTGAGTTTTTAGCCTCTGCTGATTTCTGTCTGCTTCCGGCACACATCGATGAGCCGATAATGCAGGATATTGTACCGATAAAGATTTATGAATACCTAGCCATGAAAAAGGTTGTGATTGCATCTGAACTTCCGGGATTATCAAAGGAATTCGGATACGGAAACGGTATTGAGTATATTCAGGAGGCTTCAGAGGTTTTAAGTATCGTTGAAAAGATTCTTGATGAAGGAAGATATGATGAAATTGCTTCCAATGCCCGTGAATATGTAAAATCCAATGACTGGGAAGTAATTACTGACAAATTTGAAGAAGCTATGAAAAAGTTATTGTAGATAATTTAACAACGGTAATATTTGTTATCTGCTTTAAATTTTTCTTAAAAATTTTTTTTAATCAATTATACTGATTTGATGATTTTATTTGGAAACATATTCTCTGATTATACTATTTTTTTTCATGCATTGAATTTTTAGAAAACTTATTAAATAACTTCATGAATATATATTCTTATCGAATATTATATTTGGGGTTTTTTATGGAAAAGAAAATTAAGGTAATAATCTTATTATTAGTTGTTTTGGTCGTGGCGGGAGTGGCTACACACATATTTTTAACACCATCGACCGTAGAAACTGTAGGATCTAAAAATGTAACTGATATGATTGGAAGGGATGTTGAAATACCTGCATCTGTCAGTAATGTGGTAGCGACAAGTCCTCCGATGACTACAGTATTGTATATGATTGCACCGGACAAAGTGAAAGCCGTCAACTTCCAGTGGACAGATGATGAAATGAAATATGTTCCAAGTCAATATCAGAACTATCCTGTTGTCGGCGGATGGTACGGTACACAGGACGGAAGCTATGAGGAGTTTATCGCTTCAGAACCTGATGTTGTAATAGAATCGATTGACGAAGGGGGAGACGGTGATTTATCAACTGTTGAGGAACGTCAGGAAAAATTCGGAACAATTCCTGTAATTGCCGTTAAGGATACAACAAATGTCGAAAAGGTTGGAGAGTCAATAACATTTATGGGTGAAATTCTTGGAGCCGAGGACAAGGCTAAAGAACTAAATGCATTCAACGATAAGTATCTTGATATAGTTCATGACAAATCATCAAAATTATCCGAAAGCGATAAGGTCAAGGTCTACTATGCCCAGGGTGACGACGGGCTTCAGACAAACCCTTCACACTCAACACACGGCCAGCTGATTGATCTGGTTGGAGCAGTGAATGTTGCCGATTCCCTAAATCAGGGAAACACTACCTCCGGTGTGCAGGTTTCAATCGAACAGGTTTTAAGCTGGAATCCTGATAAAATCATAACAAACGATCCGGAATTTTATGCAAAAGTTTATTCAGACTCTAATTGGGCTAAACTTGATGCAGTTAAAAACAAGGAAGTTTATCTTTCTCCACAGTCTCCGTTCAAATGGTTCGACAGACCTGTAGGAGCCAACATGATTATCGGTGTTCCATGGACTGCTAAGGTAATCTATCCTGATGATTATAAAGACATTAACATGGTGGATGCAACAAAAGAGTTCTACTCAAACTTCTATCATTATGATTTGAGTGATGATGATGCAAAACAGCTCTTGCTTGATTCAGGATTAAAGGAAGCAAACCTGTAGCGTGATTTGAGATGGATAGGGAAACAAAAGAGATTATAAGTATTATACTTTTAATCTTTTTTCCAATAGTTTTATTTTTCGCTTCTTTTTTAATCGGAAGATACCCGATCAGTCCGGTTGATGTGGTGTATACGATACTCTCTCCAGTATTTCCTCAGCTTGAGGTATCCTCAACAATAACCACAATCGTTTTTGAAATAAGGCTTCCAAGGATAATCGGGGCAATGGTTGTTGGAGCATGCCTTGCAATATCCGGTGCGGCATTTCAGTCAATATTTAAAAACCCTCTTGTATCATCTGATTTATTGGGTGTTTCAAATGGTGCAGGATTTGGAGCTGCTTTAGGAATCCTTTTAAGTGGAGCCAATATCATAACACAGATATTTGCATTCATTTTAGGTCTCATATCAGTTTCAGCCACTTATCTTATATCAAGAACATATAAGGCAGGTGGAATTCTGGTGCTGGTACTGTCAGGAGTTGCAATTTCAGCATTTTTCAACTCACTGATTTCTGCAATAAAATTCATAGCAGATCCTGATGATAAACTGCCTGAAATAGTATACTGGCTTATGGGGTCACTGGCTTCAATCAATGCAGATAAGCTTTTTATGATTGCAATACCTGTCATTATCGGACTTGTGATTTTGCTTGTTTTAAGATGGCATATGAATCTTCTTGCAATGGGTGATGAGGAGGCACAATCACTGGGTTTGAACCCTTCAAGAATAAGGCTCTTGATTATTGCAGGATGTACACTATTGACTTCTGCGGCCGTTTCAATAAGTGGTATTGTAGGCTGGATCGGTTTGATTATTCCTCACATGTCCCGTATGGTTGTGGGACCCGACAACAGGGTGCTGCTTCCGGCATCGCTTAGTCTGGGCGCAAGTTTCCTGCTTTTGATTGACAATATTTCACGTGCGGTTATTGCCATTGAAATTCCGATAGGAATACTTACAGCAATAATAGGTGTTCCGATTTTCCTGTACTTACTTAAACGGGGGTATTCTGAATGGTCATAGACAATAAACTCTTTGAAGTGAAAAACATTTCATTTGACTATGATGGTGAGGAAATATTTTCAGATATTAGTTTTTCAATTGATAAAGGGGATGTTTTATGTATTCTTGGACCTAACGGAACCGGAAAAACCACACTGATTAAGTGTTTAAATGGTCTGCATGACATTAACTCCGGTGAGATTTTAATCAACGGGCAAAATATTAAAAAGCTCTCATTCAGACAGATTTCAAAACACATCGGCTACATTCCTCAGGCCCATGTTCCATCATTTCCCTTCAAGGTATTCGATGTGGTTTTGATGGGAAGGGCACCTTACCTTAACCTGACTGATTCTCCAAAGGATGAGGATAAACGGATTGCTCTTGAGGCTTTAAAGACATTGGGAATTGAGGATTTAAAGGATAAGGAATACACCAACTTAAGCGGCGGTGAACGTCAGCTGGTATTTTTGGCAAGGGTATTGTGCCAGAAGCCGGATATTTTAATTTTGGATGAGCCGACTTCACACCTGGACTTTGGAAATCAGATAAAACTTCTTGAAATCATTGACAATCTCTCCAAAACAGGTTTGTCAATTATCATGTCTTCACACTTTCCAGACCATGCATTTTTAAGCTCAACAAAAGTTGCAATCATGAAGGATAAGAGATTCATTGATTTTGGAACTCCGGATGATGTGGTAACTGAAGAAAACCTGAAAAAGGCTTATTCGATTGAGGTTAAACTTATGGAGTTGGATGGCAAACGAAAAGTTTGTGTACCAATGAAAACAAATTTAAAATTAGATTTATAAGGTGATAATATGAATGAAAAGGATTATGATGAACAATTGGCAAAGGCTGCAGAATTTCATGGACATATCTGTGGTGGAATTGCAATTGGGACAAAACTGGCAATGTATGGGATGGAACTGCTTGGAATGCCATTGAATCAGAGAAACAAAAATCTGATAGTATTTTTGGAAATCGACAGGTGCATGTCTGATGCTGTACAGTCAGTTACAGGTTGTTCCATGGGTAAAAGATCTCTAAAACAGATGTATTACGGTAAATTTGCAGCAACATTCATGAATCAGGAAACAGGTGAGGCATTAAGAATAACCGATGCCGATGCCAACAAGAAATTCAAGGATGAGGAAACAAAAGAGGAAATGATTGCAAGGTTTAGAAGAACTCCTCCGGAAGAGCTTTTCAAGGTGGATAAGGTAAGAATTGAACTTTCCCGTGGAGATATGCCGGGTAAACCATACACTACTGCTTTCTGTTCAGTTTGCGGTGAAAAGGTATCCGACGGAAGACATAAACTCATCGGCGGAAAGCCGGTTTGCATTTCCTGTGCTGAAGGTTCCTATTACGAATTAATTGAAGAATAATTTATATTGTATTTTATTTTTCTTTTAATTTTCATTATTTTTTTAATTTTATCAAAATTTTATATTGTTTTTTAATTTAGGTAATTTATAACATTAATTTTTTTATTTTAGGCATTTTGCATCTATTAATTTATTTTTAAATAATTCATTACGATATGTTTATATATTCATGTTGTTTAATATTAAATTAGACAAATGAATATGGGTTAAAAGATGGATTTGATTGGAGGCTATTTATTAATACTGTTGGTTTTATTTGGTGCAAATATTGCTCTTTTGCTTGGAAACTACAGATTTTCAAACATTATGGCAGTAATCGTATCATTAGCATTTTCTGTTATATCATTCCTTTTGATGTATTCTTCATCTTACCTGAACCCTACATTGGCTTTTCTGTTGGATAATTTCAGCTATATATTTCTGGCAATTGCTTTTGTAATCTTTGCTTTGATGTTGTTCTACTCAAAAACAGATAACTTTAAACCTGCATTGTACTTAACAACCGCAGTGTTTTTTGCATCTGCACTGTTATTTGCCTCTCAAACAACTCTTGGACTTTTAACAATATTGCTATATTCTTTAATTGTTTTTATTATACTATTTGTCGTTTTTCAACTTACAAAATTATTGCATCATGCAAAAAGACAATACTCCGTAATAATCGGGGAATATATGACACTGTTTTCAATACTGATGTTTATATTTGCACTGACATATAATTCCACAAAGGCTCTGGATTATACTATGTTCAGTCCTTTTTTGATTTTAACTCCGACCTATCAGTTAATCTATGTTATTATCGGAATTGTTATTGTTCTGGTTGCAGGTGTGCTTATAAATGATAAAGGAGGAAGCTCATGATAATTCAGGGAACTGAAACACTGACTTCATTGATTCACATCATATCCGAAAGTCTTCTGACTCCGGTTATCATACTGCTTGTAATTTCTGTGGTAATTGTGATTTTGGCTTTTGGAGGTTTGATTAATGAATACATTTCAAGAAAACCAATCAAATCAAGGGATTTGGAGGATTTGGTAAGACGTGTTTCATTTTCAACTAATGTAGATCAGATGAAGGAAGAAATAAATAACAGCAGCTTGTTTGATTATCAAAAGGAAATTCTAATAAGGATTGCAGATAATCATGATATAGGTCCTGATGCAAGAAAGGCACTGGCAAGCGAGCTTATCTCAGCTGAAGAGACAAGATTAATTAAAAAGACCAATAAAACCGATATTCTGGTTCGTGTAGGTCCAAGTTTAGGGCTATTGGGAACACTGATTCCATTGGGTCCGGGTCTTGCTGCTTTAGGAACAGGTGATATTGCAACACTGGCACAGTCACTTACAATTGCTTTTGATACAACTGTAACTGGTTTGACTGTCGGTGCAGTTGCTTATTTAATCTCAAAATACAAAAAACAATGGTATGAAGCTGAACTTATTGATGTTGAAACCGTTGCAGAAGCAGAACTTGAAACTATAAACAACTGGTGAGAATTATGCTTAGAAAAAGAAGAAGGATTTCAGAATCAGTTGATGATGACCCGATGGGGGGTTTGAACAACTTATCCGATGCGATGCTTGTATTGGCTTTAGGATTTTTAATCTTTGCAATCATGGCATTATCTGCCAATCCGGACATGATAACACAATCCCAATCCACCCAGGATGTTTCAACAGCAGATACATTCACACAAAACTATACTGATGCCGGTGGACTTGAAGACAGTGGATACAGTGAAATCGGAAAGGTCTATGAGGATCCGACCACCGGTGAGCTGGTGATGGTATCGGGTTAATATAGTTTAATCTAACTTTTTTTATATTTTTTTTTTAAATTATGCGATACCTTTATAAATACTTAAAACAAATATTTGATTACTGTTATTTTTGTAACAGTGATAATTACTTTTTTTGGGATAAGTTCCCATATGGATGTGGCCTTCGTGGCTGAACAAAAAGGTGTTATTTATGTATAAATATATTAGAGACGCATGGAAAAATCCAGATGAGTCCTACGTACGTGAACTCATGTGGCAAAGAGCTCCTAAATGGAGAAAGCAAAAAGCAGTTCAAAGAATTGAAAGACCAACCAGACTCGACAGAGCTAGAAGTTTAGGTTATAGAGCTAAAAAAGGTTTCGTTTTAGTAAGAACCAGAGTAAGACGTGGTGGAAGAAGAAAAACTCGTCGTTTCAATGGTCGTAAACCTAAAAGAATGGGTGTAAACAAAATTACCCAAGCAAAATCCATTCAAAGAATTGCTGAAGAACGTGTAGCTAAAAAATACCCTAACTTAGAAGTATTGAACTCCTATTGGGTATGGTCTACAGGAAAACATAAATATTATGAAGTAATATTAGTAGATCCACAAAGTCCTTCTATCGTAAACGATAAAAAAATCAATTGGATTTGCTCCAAAAAACACACTAACAGAGCTCTCAGAGGCTTAACTAGTGCTGGTAACAAAGGACGTGGAATCAAATCTAAAGGAAAAGGCTCTGAACAAGCCAGAAGAAGAAAATTATAATTCTTCTTTTCCTTTTTTTGATAAAAATGATTCATAATATTAAATTCAGGGCTTTCGTTTATGAAAATGAAAGTGCTGATGAAATCTCACAATCTATTTTAAATATTTTGCCCGAAGCTGAAATCGAAGCGGAAGAGGCCGAAGGATTACTTGAAGACAAGATAATAATCTTATCTGGTACAGTATCTAAAAAGAGATACACAAAGACTTTTTTTAACACACTCCTTGAGTGGACAGATTTGGATAAACTGAATGATGATTTAGAGCGCAAGATGGATGAAAAAGGTAACTGGTTTTTAAGATTCGACAAGCAAGACGCTCTGGATGAAAAATGGACTATCTTGGATAAGGGCGATGCAATTCATCTTAAAGTAAAGATTGCCGCATTTCCTGCAAAAAAACAGATTGCAGTTGATAAGGTCCGTGAAGCTATTTCATCTGTTAATTGAATCTGAACAAATCATTCAGGAACTTGAAAGCCTGTCAGATGACGAACATTCCTTTAAGATTAAAAAATTTTGCATTTAATATTTGGTTAAAATCTATGGGAATGAATAGTGTAGGTGATGATTGATATCAGATTAAGTAAACTTTATTATATTATTTTTCTAATATATTATCAAGGTGGTTTAATGGAAAAGAAAAGTTATTATTTGATAATTTTACTAGTGGCATTTGTAATCTGCATTGGAGTGTTCTGGTTCCAATTCAACAATGATGTTCCAACTTTCATGATGATTAATGCAACTGAAGTCCATGAAG
>NZ_JBGVFE010000086.1:0-2365 GCF_045120835.1 Methanobrevibacter sp. | reverse complement strand
TGAATCCGGCAATTATTTCCACTGATGAAATGGGTTTGGAAGAACCGACTGATTTTAACTTTAGAGCAGGGAGTTTATCTGCGATGGATGTCCCATCCGCTGTGTTGTCTGCAATCAAATATGTGGAAGAAACCAAAAAACCGGACATTATATTTATTGAAGGACAGTCCAGTCTCACTGAAAATGGAAATCCTCATCCAAGAGGTCTGTCTGCAGCCATTTTGATAGGTGCTTCTCCGGATGCGGTCATTGTGGGACACAGGCCTAATCACCCATACAGGGAACCAAGAGGCATTGAAGAGGAGATTAGAGCTATTGAAGCGGTTGAACCAACAAAAGTTGTTGGATTGTCAGTTAATCTTAAGAATGCCAGTTTGGATGTTTGTCCGGAATACTTTGAATCAAAATATAACTTGCCTGCAGAGGATGTTTATAATAATGGAGCTTCAAAATTATTAGATGTCATATTAGAATATTTAGAGGAGTAATTCAAATGAGTTTCACAGATGATTTAAAAAGAAGTTTAGGATTCGAGGAAACAGAATCAGGCAGCAAACAAAATAACAGTCTTGGGATTATGGACGGTATTCGCGAAATTTTAAAACCTAAGGAAAATCCCAATAGGCCTCAACAAAATAACCAGCATCAATATCAACCAAATTCTCAACAGCCATATGGACAACCTAGACATACACAAAGTCCAAATCCTCGCCCTCAACCAAAACCTCCAGTTGCGGATGATTTTGATGATTTTGTGATTGTTCCTGAACAGTCATTTTATGAGATTGTTTTAATAAGGCCGAAGACACTTGATGACATTAATTATGTCGTTGACCAGGTGCTTGAAGAAAAAAATCCGGTTATTCTGGATTTATCATTTTTAGAAAAGGAAAGCGCTCCGAACTTTAAGTTGGCAGGAGAAAAGATCAAGCAGATGAGAGCCAAATATGGTGCTCAGGCTTTATTGCTTTCACGTACTGAAGACAAGAATTTAATCATTGTCTCACCTAAGAAGGTAAAAGTAATCAATAAAGGGTAAGTAGATTAATTTCTACTTTTTTAACTATTTTTTAAGAATATTGCATATCTCACCAGCACATACACTACGAAAATCACTGCTATAATCGTTTCCATCATCAATATTGCATTTAATGCCATATTCGGTCCAACTGTCGAAATAAATCCTTTTGTAGCAAGTGCACTTATTACGAATGGAAATGTAAATGCTGCAAAGCTCGGATAAAAATCAAGGTTTCTGAAGGTTATGAATTTATAAAATGCAAATACATAGAAAACGCATGCAATTATATATAATCCAATTAAAAACTCATTTGAGATGTTTTGTGCCGAATTAACATATCCTACAATCAATATGCTGAACAACGCAGTAAAGATACATGTCAAAGGTTTGTTCATGTCTGGAATTCTTTTATAGATAAATTCACGGTATAATACAAGGGGTGTGGTAACCAGCATTCCAAAAAATCCAATCATGAAGAATATGAAGTCTATTTCATGTATTCCATGGAAATGTGCAGTTATCGCAGCCATCGTTATTCCAACATAGACTATCCAGTAGCTCGGATAGACTGTCGAAATATCAAATCTACGTATGATGAAATGATAGGTGAAGTATATTACTAGCAAAATATGAAGGACAATTCCAATAATCCATATGCCTAATGCAAAACTTGGCATAAATTGTATGAGATAGGTAGATAAAATCATCAAACTCATGGAAAAAGTACCGGAACTGCTTGCTATCACAGGATTCTTAAAGTCCTCTCTAATACTTTTCGGATACAGTGCAAGTTTCACAAGCATTAAGATTAATATCACTGTACCTATCGCCGCAAATGCATATCTCAAAAAAGGATGAACATCCTGGAGCAAATTGCCCAGAGATAACGTTGCAAGCATTATTCCACTTGCGGGAATCGGCAATTTTTCGATGATATTCATGTTATCTAAATTTTGAAGAATTCTTGAGCATTTGTGTGTGATACTTTTTCAATTTCGCTTTGGTTGTATCCCTGGCGGACAAGTTCACGAAGGGTTTTTGGAACTGAAAGGGGATCTGACGGTTTGTTGCTTATGTCGCTGTTCAGGAGGAACTTGTCAAAGCCATATTCATCCAAAATTGATATCGCTTCAAATTTGTCCATCTTCTGGGGCTGAACAGTCAGACCCAACATGCAATCGGTATTTATTGCATCGCCGACTGTCTGTGGATTGATGTGGTCTATTACGGCCTGATTTTCATCAAGATGTTGAGGCAGAATATCCAATATCTCTTTTAGAACTTCCTTTTTATTTTTCCGTGGTGTGTGAATGATCACTTTTGAGTTTAGTTCATCTGCAATGT
>NZ_JBGVFE010000085.1:0-7785 GCF_045120835.1 Methanobrevibacter sp. | reverse complement strand
GCCCTTGACATCGGAGGTATTTTGGCAAGCCTTTCAAGGATAAGTGTTCCCTGGGATTCGACAAAAAGTCTTGTTTCGCGGGACCCGAGGTTGAACTGGATTGCGATTGCCTGACATAGGATATGGAATGTAACCACATCCTGTGCATACAGGTCATCATTTGTCAAGAATTCGAATTCGGCCTGTGTGAAGTTTTTGTTGTTCTTTTTTTCGATTGCCCATTGTATGCGTTTTATTGCAAAATCTGAATATGATTTTGGAATGAGGGAGTCATCTGATATTTTCTGGTTAATGGTATGGATGCAGATGTCCATCAGTGATTCGTCAGTGTCAAATATCTGGTTTAAATCTCCATACTCCCTGATAATCTGTCTTCCTTGTTCGGACAACGGGTTTATAAATGAAACTTCAGCCATGATTTTAACTTTTTATTTAATGATTTAAATAGCTAACCTATTTTCAAATTCAAAATTGTCTTTAAATCATATTCGGATATCCTCATTTTGAAAAATTGTAATTACTCTATAATTTTGATTTAAGGTTATAATATTGCTTTAATTTATAACTGCTTGATTTATATGCTATTACAATCTAATATACTATTGTACATGTCGACATGCAAAAAATTAACAGAATAGTTAAACTACCACGGCTTGTAGAAGCCGTGGATTTCTAGGATTTTTCTAGAAGTCCACTAGTTTAATAGACTGTGGCCATTAAATGGTCTACGTTACCCAAGAATATTATAGGTACCGTGGAATGTTTAATCCCAGTTCCACGCTCTACGGTAAGTGATTAAACAGGTTCTGAGATGGTAGGAACAGTGTTGCTTACATTTAAACCTTGGGATAACATTGTCGAGGGATAAAATAACTCCAAATATTAGGGAGGTAAGCGTCATGTTCGTTTACGTGTTAAATAAGAATGATGAGGCTTTGATGCCTTGTAAAGAAAGAAAAGCAAGATTATTATTAAAAGAAGGTAAAGCAAAAGTTGTTAATCGCACACCCTTTACCATACAATTGCTGTATGGTAGTAGCGGTTATAAACAGCCGGTTAATCTGGGTGTGGATGCCGGAAGCAAATATATAGGATTATCAGCAACAACAGAAAAGAATGAATTATTTAAAGCAACTGTTGAACTTCGACAGGACATTCCTAAATTAATGGACTCTCGTAGAAGTCTGCGCAGAGGTCGCAGAACCCGGAAGTTAAGGTATCGACCGGTAAGATTCAATAACCGAGGAAAAAAAGGAAAACTGACTCCCAGCATCCAACATAAAATCGACTGCTATTTAACAATGATTAAAAAAGTCTGCGGAATTATTCCAGTGACAAATATTATTGTTGAAACTGCTGAATTTGACACCCATAAACTAAAAAACCCCGGCATACATGGTGCAAAATATCAGCATGGTGACGCTATGGGTTTTTATAATGTTAAGGCAGCTGTTTTAAACCGTGACAATTATACCTGCCAAATATGTGGTGCACAAAATACTCAATTACAAGTTCACCATATAAGATTCCAAAGCCAAGGAGGATCCAACCGAATGGAAAACCTCACAACACTATGCAAGGATTGTCATGAAAAAATACACAAAGGAGAACTAAAATTCAACAAGAAAGTCAAATCCTTTAAACATGCTGCACACATGAACATCATGAGAAAAAAGATGGTTGAATTACTTAAAAAGGAGTTTGATAACGTTTTTGAGACATTTGGTTATCTGACTAAATATAATCGCGAAAAACTAGGCATAAATAAATCTCATTCAAATGACGCATTTGTAATCAGCCACAATTTCAATGCCAAACAATGCACTGTTGAATTCCTATTTCGAAAAGTCAGAAGACACAACCGTCAAATACACAAAGCCAAACCCAGTAAAGGAGGCAAACGCCAACGTACCCAATCACCATACATTGTTAACGGCTTCAGAAGATTCGATAAAGTAATGTATAACGGAATCGAATGTTTTATCACAGGCAAGCGCAGTAGTGGCTATTTCCAGCTGAAAAAATTTGACGGCACAGTAATCAGTCAAGGAGTCAGCAGTAAACGACTAAAATTATTAGAACCAGTTAAAGGTTGGATAGTAGATTGGAGGATTGGCAATTCCTCCCCGACCTACAGAGGTCGAGGTATCCTTGCCATAAGATAGATGAACAATGATTTTTTAGCTAGATATGAACAGAATTTAGTGGACAAGGTTACTGCGGAAGTTACTGAAGAGGTTACCCAACAGGTTACTCAACAGGTTACACGGGAAGTTACAAATAATGTTTTAAGGACTGTTGCAAAAAGCTTAAAGGATGTTCTTTCGGATTATGAAATATCCAAACATACAGGATTGGCTCTCAAGGAAGTGCAAAATCTTTAGCATAGATTAAATTTTTCCCATTCTATTTTTTTTATTAATCTCTGTTTTTTATCATATAACGCCGTTAAAAATAAGCATTTATTATATATAATCAACATATTTATATCATGTTTAAAATAATTGAGGAGATAAGATAAATGTCAAAAATATTTATTTCATGTGCACTTCCTTATGCAAACGGACCGTGTCATCTGGGCCATATCCGTTCCACATACCTGCCGGCGGACATATATGCAAGGTATAACAGAATGATTGGAAATGATGTGCTTATGGTTTGCGCTACAGATGAACATGGAACACCAATTGCAGTCAAGGCAGACAAAGAAAACAAAAAGCCGATTGAAATATCCAAAAGATATCATGATATGATTGTCAGTGATGTCGAGTCAATGAACATATCACTTGACAACTTTACAAGAACTACCGACGAGGCTCACTATGAAATAGCAAAGAATTTCTTTAGAGACCTCTATGACAATGATTATATCTACAGGGAGGACATCCAGCAGCTTTACTGTCCGAACTGTAACAAGTTCCTTCCTGACAGGTATGTTGAAGGTTTATGCCCTGTATGCGGAGCTGAAGCAAGGGGAGATCACTGTGAAAAGTGCGGAAAGGCACTCAACCCCACCGAACTTGACGAGCCTCACTGCATCACATGCGGAACCACACCTGTAATCAAGGACACATTCCAGTATGCATTCAAGCTGTCCGAGTTTCAGGACGATTTGATGGACTACATTTCATCCAACGACAACCTTCCTGCAAACGTTAAGAATTATGCCACCAACTGGCTTAAGGAAGGACTTACCGATTGGATTTTGACCCGTGATATGGATTGGGGAATACCTGTTCCATTGGATGAGGCAAAAGGCAAGGTGCTCTATGTCTGGATTGAAGCGTTTCTCGGATACATCTCATCAGCATCACAATGGTCAAGAAAATCCGGCATGAAATGGGAAGAGTACTGGAACGATTATGTGGTTCATTTCATTGGAAAGGACATCATATACCACCATTCAATCTTCTGGCCGGGATTATTGAAGGCATACGGATGCAAGCTTCCCGACATGATATATGCAGGGGAATTTCTCTCACTTGAAGGGGAAAAGATGTCTACAAGCAAAAACTGGGTGATATGGATTGCGGATTTCGTAAAGGACTATGAACCTGATTTGCTTAGATACTACCTCACAATCAATGCTCCTTTAAACAAGGATTCTGATTTTTCATGGGATGATTTCCAAAGAAGAAACAATGACGAGCTGGCCGATGTTATCGGAAACTTCCTGCACAGGACATTTGTATTTACCAAAAAGCAATTCGACAGCAGAGTTCCGGAATATCTGAATCCTACAGATGAAGATGAGGAATTCAGACAAGCCATCGAAGCGCTGCCTGACAGGGCAGGTGCATATATAGCAGATTATGAATTCAGGGAAGCCCTTCTTGAAATATTCAAGGTGGCCAAAAAAGGAAACAAATATTTCAATGATGCCGAACCATGGAAGGCAATAAAAGAAGAGCCTCAAAAGGCTGCAAACTGTTTATACTTATCAAATCAATTGGCAAAGACACTGGCATATACATTAAAGCCATTCCTTCCAACAAAGGCTGACAGGATAGCTGAAATCATGAACCTGGGGTCACTGGACAATTGGGAGGATGCCAAAATTGCCCTAAATGAGGGCCATGAAATAAATAAGGCAAAACCTTTATTCAAAAAGATTGAAGATAAGGAGATTGAAGCTCAAAAAGCAAAACTAAAGGAAAACCTGACTGAAAACGAGGAAGATAATATGAGTGATTTAGTGACAATAGATCAATTTGACGAATTTGTAATTAAGATTGGTGAAGTAAAAGAAGCGGAAAAAATCGAGAAATCCGACAAGCTGTTAAAGCTCCAGGTGGATTTGGGTGAAGAAAAACCAAGACAAATCGTTGCAGGACTTGCCAAATTCTATGATGCAGAAGAGCTTATCGGAAGAAAAGTCTGTGTGGTTGCAAACCTTCAGCCTGCAAAGCTCTTCGGAACCCTATCAGAAGGTATGATTCTGGCAACAGGTGCATCAGGAGCACTGTTGAGTCCTGATGAAAATGCTGAAGTCGGCGAAAGAATTCAATAGATAGATTAAAATGCCTGAGTCTGTACTGGTAAACAAGGCCGAGAACTACCTTATAGAAATTGCAAACGATTCAATTGACCTGGAGGATATTGAAGAATTTGACACTTTCAGAAATCTCTACTTTAAGCTAGATGACAGACTCAACCATCTGCAGAGCCTTAAGGACGACATGGACATTCAGGGATACACCACACCATTCACATCCCTCAACAAGTACGGAACAAAGACCGTAGCTGAAGTGGCTGCAGATGAGGTTCGTGAAAACAGCCGCCACAATCAGATATTCAGAATGAAGGCAAACGCCAAGAAAAACATTTTGGACCGTGTCAAATCGGCCATCGATTCACATAAGATTGCTCTTGGAAACCTTGAACAGTTCGGATATGTGAAATGCAATTCATGCTACAAGAAATATTCAATGAGCGAATACAAGCAGATGCACGGCCAGTGTACATGCAAAAGCAAGGCATTCACATTCAGGACAAACAAGGACCTTATCCATCGCCTTGAAATAATTCCATACCTTCCACTTTCGGGAAACTATATGGTGCTGAGGAATGAACTGTCACAGTATGCAAGGGATTCGTTCAAGCAGGTTTTAAGCATCCTGAAACAGGAGCGCAAGGGTGTCGTAAAGACAATATCCATGGTCATACGCTTCAGGGACAAAAACAACCGACTCATCAGAAAAAACGTTACCCTTGAATCCGAATACATAAACAACTATGAGGAAGAGGTAAGAAGGAGATACGGCAGGAACGTCAGAATAGAGAGACTCAAGTTTCACAGGACAAAGCCGGCAATAATCGATGACAATCATGCAAGAACAGCTCTGGCACTTGCCTATGTAGGCTATGCACAGGAGATAATCTCGCTTATAAAGGACGATATCCTCAAGCGCAGGCTGACCGATTTCAAAAGGATAAGGAAATATGATGAAATCATTGAGGAATTTGAAAACGAAAGGCCGGATTTCATCGACAAGTATGACCGTGATGCCATCGATGAGTGGAGAAAATCCCAGATAGAAAACAGATTCAGAAGCCTCAACTACCTTGACCGCTTCGGAAAGATGACAAGGTCACTTAAAAGAGATTTGAAGGTAAGGGAAAGCGTATATAATAACACTTTCAAAAACATCGCATCCGCACTGATTATATGGGACATGTTCAGGTACTACATGACAACCTCAAACAATGCCCGTAAAATCAACTTGGGACCGTTTCCATACATTCGCGTTGAACTTGACCGTGAACAGAGAAAGGTCTTTCAGGTCACCTACACCAAGGTCATTGAGATACTCAACGAGTTTACAGACATAAAGATAATGGCGATTGCTGAAATGGATCTTCTTTTGTATGAGAAGTTCAAGTTTGAAAAGCAGATACGCAGTTCCCATATCAAATTCAACCATGTGGCATTGGGTGCGGCTCTGGTGAATCTGAACTCTGATGTTGAGCTTGAGGACATAAGCAATGCATTCAACATCAACGAATCAAGGATCAAAAAGGAAATCAAGCACATCAACCAAATAAAGAATCCGAAAAGCGACAAGTCAAGGCAATTTCTGGATTTGATTAAAAAGTGATAATATGGATAAAAAAATCACCACAATTCATATTACAAAAGCGCTGTCATCATCAATGATTGTCGATTTAATCGACAGGTATCCCAACCTTGAGGAGATCACATGTTCTCCAAGCGTCTACAAAAGAACTTCAAAGACATATATTGACGCATTGGCACGGCTTGAAATCACTGTCCGCAGAAAATACAATTGGGGCGCAAAATCAAAAAGCAACGGCATTGAGTATTACGTGCAGAAACTGTCAAATGAAGGTCTCACAGCAAGACAGATTTCACAAAAGCTTGACATATCTCTCAACAGGGTTTACTATTTGCTCAAAAAAAGTAATACTAAATTTGACAATCGAAAACGCAAATATGACCACGCAGAAATTAAGCGGCTCAAAGATGAGGGGCTTTCTGCAAGTGAGATTTCCCAAAAACTTGACATGCCGATAAGGAGTGTCTACTATATCCTCAACAAAAAATAACTACTTTTTTTAATAATGAAGGCAATATTATTAAACATGATGATTTTACCTCAACTTCCATTGTATGCAATTGCAATAATCTGTGGAGTATTATCCTTTGCAGTAACCAGATTGACAATGCCAAGGATTATAAGAAAGCTTGAAGCTGCAGATATTGTCGGAAAGGATATTCACAAATCCTGGAAGCCGGTCGTTGCTGAAATGGGAGGATTTGGAATACTGTTTGGTTTTATAATCGGAATGTTTTCCGGAATATACATGCACGACATTCTCACATTCCAGCTGGTCATCGTATTGGTTGTAATATTGCTTGTTGGAATAATAGGCATTGTGGATGATTTGCTTGCACTATCGTCAAAGGAAAAATTCTTCCTGCTTTTCCTTGCAGGCCTTCCTCTGATTTGGGCAGCACCACCTAACGTAGGTCTGCTCTATTTAATTACCATTCCAATAGCACTTTCCATAGGAGCCAATCTCACAAACATGCTGGCAGGTTTGAACGGTATCGAATCAGGCCTTGGAATCATTTCAATGGCTTCACTTACAATAGCGTGCATAATCCTTGGAAAGTATGACGTAACAATCATATCCATGAGCATGCTCGGTGCGCTTATTGCATTTCTATACTACAACAGATATCCCGCTAAGATTTTCCCCGGAGACACAGGAACATTAATCATTGGAGCTGCAATAATATGCATAGCATTCATCGGGCGTGTAAAGCTCATTGCATTTATCATAATGATGCCGAACATCATTGATGCTGCCCTCAAGTTCTACTCAGCCGGAGTAATGAACCGCCAGCAGCAAAAGCCTACACAGCTAAATGATGAGGGAAAGCTTGTAAGGCCTGAAACAGGTTTCAAGTCCTTAATCAGACTGGTATTGAGACGTCCTATAGCGGAAAAGGATGCAGTCAAGATAATCTGGGCTATCGGAATAATATTTGGTGTCATAGGCATAATCGTTGCCCTTGTGATGCCGGGCATGCTTGAAAGCAAAACCCTGGTGAACTTTCTAAACATCAAGGAGATGTTCTACCATATATAGGTGATATTATGAGGCCTTATGTAATACTGAATGCTGCAATGACTCTGGACGGAAAGATTGCAACCCGAACCGGAAGCTCAAACATTTCAGGCAAGGAAGACCTTGAAAGGGTTCATAAAATCAGAAAGGAATGCGATGCAATCATGGTGGGCATAGGAACGGTCCTTG
>NZ_JBGVFE010000084.1:0-4577 GCF_045120835.1 Methanobrevibacter sp. | reverse complement strand
TTCAATGTGAAGTACTCGGATGAGCCTCTGCTCCTGAATATCGAGATGAAAGACTTCATTCACGATGGCAGTGAGGTGAACCGTCCCAACAATGCTCTCGACATCTACTTGCAGGAACTTGGCAGCGAGTCGCCGAAGTTGGTACATCTTATCAGCAAGGCTATCCACAAGGACAACAAACGCCACATCAAGCACATCGGCAGCAAGGCGTTCGGCATCCAGTATCTGTTGCGTGGACTCTACACCCACAATGGCTTGCTCTACTTCCATACGCAGGTGAAGAACACATCGAATGTACCATACGAGGTGGACTTTGTGACTTTCAATATTGTGGATAAGCAGGTGATGAAGCGTACAGCCATTCAGGAACAGGTCATCTTCCCACTGCGTGCATACGATTATGCCACAACCGTTGCGGGCAACAAGGACGAGCGTACCGTATTTGTTTTCGATAAGTTCACCATCCCTGCCGACAAGGTGCTTGTGGTGGAGATGCATGAGAAGAGCGGTGGCAGACACCAGACCTTCACCGTGGAGAGTGAGGACATCGTGAGAGCAAAGGTAATCAACGAACTTAAAGTGAAGTAATCATGAAGAAGTATCTGTTTCTACTTGTTGCAGTCGTATCGCTTGCCCTTTCATCAGGGCAGGCATACGCCCAGCGTTATCTCCCGAAGATGAAGGGTGTGGAACTCAGAGGTGGCTTTGTCAACGGCTCGAAATCTCCGCTTAACTACTACACGGGAATAGCGATGTCGGGATATACCAAGAAGGCTAACCGCTGGGTGGTGGGTGCAGAATATCTGCTCAAGAACTACGACTATCGTGGTACATCCATTCCGCGAGCCCAGTTCACTGCCGAGGGCGGTTACTACCTGAAGTTCCTGTCCGATCCTACAAAGACCTTCTTCCTCTCCATCGGTGGCTCTGCATTGGCAGGCTACGAAACGGTGAATTGGGGTGATAGACTACTACACGACGGCTCTACGCTGCTTGCCAAGGATGCTTTCATCTATGGCGGTGCCATTACCCTTGAATTGGAGAGTTATATAACAGACCGTATAGTCCTACTTGCCAATGTGCGTGAGCGTGTTCTTTGGGGAGGCTCACTCGGTAAGTTCAGCACTCAGTTCGGTTTAGGTATCAAGTTTATTATCAATTAAAATTAAAAGCGTTATGAAAAAGTTATTTTCCTATATGATGGTTTGCGGTGCCATGATGACCGCAGTATTGGGCTTCACATCTTGCGAGGATGACCTCGATGTTCAGCAAGCCTATCCTTTTACAGTTGAGACAATGCCTGTACCCAAGCGATTGGTACAGGGCGAGACAGCGGAGATACGCTGCGAGATTGTGCGTGAGGGGTATTTCTCCGATACTCGCTACACGATTCGTTACTTCCAGCCCGATGGCGAGGGTACATTGAGAATGGATGACGGTATGGTGTTATTACCGAATGACCGCTATCCGCTTGACAGAGATGTGTTCCGTCTGTACTATACTTCGGAGTGTGAAGATCAGCAGACGATAGATGTATATTTCGAGGACAATCACGATCAGCTCCATCAGCTTACATTCACTTTCAATAACGAGGTAAAGGAGGAAGAGGATACCACAGAGGGTAACACGATTACTCCCATAGGAACTATCGTCTCTCCAATCAACATCAATCCTTAACCAACGGTGGCAGGCACTCGCTTGTCGGGTGTCTGCCGCCATAACCAATCACTAAAAGAGAATCTATGAGAATAAAGTTGATGATTATTTGTCTGACATTGCTTTGCGGATATGCCAAGGCACAGACACGAGGCGGCGACTCTTCGCCACCGCTGCCAAAGGAGATTTCAGCGGAACTGTTCGATAAGGCGGTAGCACTCATCAAGGAGTTTGAGGGGTGGCATTCGGCAAAACACTATCCATACATCGGTTATGGGCATAAACTGCTCCCACACGAAAACCTGACAGCCGATATTACCGAAGCACAGGCCGATTCGTTGCTCAGAGCCGACCTATTGGAGCGATACAAATATTTCCGACGATATGGGAAAGATGCTCTGCTACTAACAGTGTTGGCTTACAATGTCGGTCACAGCAGATTGCTTGGCTATGGCAAACGCCCGAAGAGTAACCTTATCAAGAAAATCGAGTCCGGCGACAGGGATATTTACGAAGAGTATATCTCGTACCGTTGCTACAAGGGCAAGCCTATCCCCAGCATCGAACGCCGCAGAAAAAGAGAGTTTCAATTGCTGTATATACCTTAAACGTAAATGGCGGCTGCTTGGTTGAGTAGTCGCCATTGGTATTATTATTTATTCAGTCTTGAGGCTTATTGTATTGAATATGGTTTATTCCATAAGTTCATTAATAATTTCTCTTATTTCTTGTGTCCCGGGTTTTGATGCATTGGTGTCTACTAGCTTACCGAATTTATCATATAGTAAATATTGTGGAATATGTCTATTATCAATCTCCTTGAGAAACACTGCTTCTTTCGGATTTAACACAATATAGTTTATATCATCGTATGTTGAAGTGTGATATTGCTCAACTGCACGTTTCCAAGCCTCTTCATTATCGTTTACGGCGAGATAAATGAATACAACATTTTTATTCTTATATGTTTTACGTAACTTTTCAGCATCTGGCATTGTTGCCCGACAAGGGGCACACCATGAAGCCCATAGATCTACATAAATTACCTTGCCAATATGCTCTTTTAGTAGTTTGTCAAATGTTGTAGTATTACCTTCTAAATCAGCAATAATCATACTTCCCGCTTGAGTATCTGCGACAATATGTTTCTTTTGGGGGGCAAATGTGTTGCCTGTTAGTTGTTCATAGGCCTCATTAAGAGCATCTACAATACTTGATGAAAAGGCTGACCCATTTTCTTTATTGATTCTTAGCATGTAGTCAACTACTGACAGCCGAGCCTTTGGTGTGATGGTAGAATCTTGGCTAAATACTAGAATTTCTGAAGGATTTTTTGATATCAAGAGTCCCTTGATTGCGCTATGTGATGATGGGTAAAACAAGAGTGAATCAGAGAGTAGAATTTGCTCAACACAATGCCTGTCTGCTCCTTTTCGATAGAAATCAGCATATAGACTAGAAATCTTACCACACGACTCCAATGAATCAATATATCTTGTTTGAGCTATTTGGTATTCAGATAAGATTACTTGTAAAGAATCTATATTGGGACAAATATTGCGGTATCTATTTAGCATTTGTTGCTTACTCTTGTCAGATCTATATTGGGGATTATTGAGAGCAAACCACATTGCGCCGTAAAGTCGTGATGTGCATAAAGTCTTAATACTATATCCCGTCTGCTTATGAATTAATCGCGAGTCATGTTCAGGTATGGTGTAAAGCCAAGTTCTTTCTTCAGATTGAAGACTCTGGAGCTGTGGTCTAAGATTATCAGTATAAGTGAACAAAATTGTATCACCCGCTTCTATTAGGTAGTAGTTATCCTCAATGGATTGGTTGCGATGCATTACTTCGGCATAACCATAGTGTGATGGGATGATGAGGGTGTCACATCCATGCATTTTAGGTAAATAGTATTGCAGTTCACCTTGCTCATTTACAAAATTAAATATCGTTGATGGTAGCGTCGTTGAATGTCCGATGCCTCTATTTGTTGTTTCGTGTTTGGGCGTATTTTGGAATATAACAACGATATTTGAATTCACCTCTTGGGGAGAACTTGGGTGATTACACGAACATAAAAATAATGTAATGATAATAAAGTGTATAAAAGAGATTATTTTCATATTAATTCATTGCCAAATAAATATTATATATTGATTCATATAACTTCGCTTTAATTTTTCTGCAAAGTTAATGGAATTCTCCCAAATACGCCTTTACACAGCCGTAAAAGTACGTTTTTGCGATATACAGTAATGGCGACCACTCGTAATAAGCGGTCGCCATTGTTAGATTCATATTAGTTTATTGTAGTTTTGACTTGCGAAGCATTAAATCCTATAGTTTTGAGTACAACCGTTCCACTTCTGTCTATAACAAAACATGTCGGAGTGGACTGTACACCATACTTTATCTTAAATGGGGAATAATCAGACATTAATTCAGATATAAATATATAGTCATCGGAATATTGATTGCGAAATTCTTTGAGTTCATCAAGTGTACTAACAGAATAATAGACAATTATTGCCAAGTTCTAATGCTTCTATCTCCTGCCATTCATAGAGGCTATTATATGCCATACATCCGATAAGAATGGAGATAAGTATATATCCCAACCGTATTGCCTTATAGAAATTTCCTGACCGCTCCATTATTTTAATGACATTGATTTTTGGAACATGAATAAAAGTTTATCTTTTTCGTTCATGCGGATATTATCAGAATAATCGCCTTTTGTTATTTGATACCCGCATGGCTTGACCATAAAAACGCCTAAGCCCTTAGTGTATGAACTTACTTCTGAGGCATAGTCTTTACTTGTATTTAATGGAACTTTCCCTTTAATATGACACCACTCATTATTGCAACTGATGTCTTCAATCTCAGACATCATTTTTTGCAAATCTGTAATA
>NZ_JBGVFE010000083.1:0-2201 GCF_045120835.1 Methanobrevibacter sp. | reverse complement strand
TGTCTTAACGTTGCCTGCACTGATTGTGCTTAAAATCTTAAAAGTGGTGGTTAACTTATATCCTGTAATCGGATCGGTTGAAACGACCTTATAGGTACCTGGCTGCAAGTCAACAGAAAGACTTGCTACTCCATTGCTGTTTGTTTTTCTTGTATAGGATTTTCCGTTAACAGTGATTGTTACATCCCTATTGGCCAAAGCATTTCCCTGACTGTCAAAGAATGTTGCAGTGTAGGGGTCATTTGCCTTGTAATATTTGCTAATGTCATTTGCCTTGATTGTGGACAATACTTCAAGTGTAAATGTAAGATTATTGCTTGCATCATATGAATCATCTCCTTCAAAGTAGGCAATTGCCGCGTATTTTCCAGGTGCCAAATCTATATTGAGACTTGCAATACCCTCATTATTGGTTGTAGCGGTATAATTGACATTATTTATTGCAAAATTAATGACCTTATTTGATAATGTTGCATTAGCGTTCAAGTCCTTCAAACTAACATCACAGGTTCCCTTATAATAGGTACTTGTGCTTTGTTTTGTTAGTTCTGTCTGATTTTTGCTAATAGTCTCTTTGGAAGTGTCATCATTGTTAGCTGATAAAGCATTTGAATTCAGATTTGTGGAATCTTGAGTATCTTCAAGCGGAAGATATTCATCGTCACTTGAAATTGCAGAATCCGAATCTGTTATATTGACATCACTTGCCGCAACAGCAGAAATGCATAATAGAAATGTGGCTGCCAAAAGCAAAATGCGCAATATTTTTGTATTCAAAATTATATTACCTCCAAAAATTTTTTTCATATCCGTGGGAACCGAATCCCACTTCACCAAATATTTATTACAAATATCTTATATAAAGCTTTTTATTTGATAAATCAATTTAAAATTACTTAATTTTTATAATTAAAACTTAAAATAGATAAAAATATAGCTTTTGATTAATATTCATCTGAATTTAACTATAAAAAGATAATTCCATATGAATTTGTTTATAACAAAATTGAAGCATATAAAAAACAGATTACTTCATATTGAGCTAATTATATGAAAATGCTTATAATCTAAACTTTTCTAATTAAAAAACATTGATTTAAGAGTTATTTAAGTAAAATCTATCATTTCTGAGTTATTCGATTTTAAATTAAAATGAAATAACGCATTTAATCAGTTTTTTTCAAAATCGTTATTTTTGAGTTTTTAAATTTCAAAAATAAGCACTAAAAACAATGGCCATTATCAAAACAGCAAATTTTTTAAACATCCAAAATATATTTATCATTATGCAGGGCAGTGCCGAGGAAATAAAAAGATCGATTGAAAACATTTATGAAAGGTTGGATAAAGTCTCACCTGTTGATTTTGACTGTGGAAAACTATGTGGAGAGATATGCTGCGTATATGACAGTGAGGAATATCCCAATGAAGACCTTGCACTCTTTCTTCTTCCGGGAGAAGAGCTGATGTATGAAGATAGCGATGAATTTGAACTGTATTATATTGATGCAAAGGAACTTGATTTTCCCCATTCCTGGGGGGGTGATGTCTGTCTGGTCAAATGCAGGAATCCTCCAAGATGTGACAGGAGCATAAGACCAATTCAATGCAGAACATTTCCTTTGGTGCCTCACATTTCAAAAAACGGCGAATTTCATCTTGTTCTTGATGAAAGTGAATTTCCATACAAATGTCCGATTATTGAAAATCATATTCAATTCAGGGATGATTTTCTAGAAGAAACATATGAAGTCTGGAAGATGCTGATACGAAATCCATTGGTTTATGATTTTGTTGACATGGACTCCAGAAGAAGGGAAAACAGAAAGATTCCCTTTGAAATTGTTATCTAATTTTAAATAATATAATTAATATATAGTATTAACATGATGCGAAAAGCATTGATTTTTCTAATAATAATTTTCATGTTCCTGGGCGTGGCCAGTGCAATAGACTCCTCAAACTGGTCTAGTGCAGATGTGGGCTATGAAACATTCAAGATACCTCCAAAATACGAAAATCCATACAGCAGTGATTTTCATATGTATGAATATGATGATGACATTGATGTTTTTACAATCAGATACGTCAATCCTGCCATAATGGATCTCTATGGTTATTTCATTGAGAAAAGCCAAGCGAAAAAGGTTGAGGTTGCAGGCCATGATGCTGTACACTTCACATCCTATGACAGACATGAT
>NZ_JBGVFE010000082.1:0-6670 GCF_045120835.1 Methanobrevibacter sp. | reverse complement strand
TCAATTTCTATTGTAGTTACTGAAAATCTTTCATCCGCCTTAAGTTTTTCTGAATCTTCGCTCTCTAAAGCCTGCATCTTTTCTTTAGGATGGATGAATGGATGATTTTCATCTACTTCTTGCTCAACTGTCATTAAATCAACATTATTTTCTCTATCTTCTTTTTTCCAATAAGCATTAGCGATTGCATGTGCAATAAATGGCGCCAGAATAAAGTAGATTCCCGCCAGGAGATATTGGCCAAGACCGATCATAGCAATAATACATGCAATATCAAACAGTCCAACGATATGGATTCTTCCATAAACCGCATTGTTTGTATTTTTACTTAAGCTGATAAGACCTATTGCTGAGACGATAGTCAAAAAAGCTGCTATAATGAGAAGAATTGATTGAATATACTCGATCATTTATCCTCCCCTCCCACGGTAACAGCGAAAGCAATAGTTCCTACAAAACCAAAGAATATTAAAGCTAATGATATATCCCTATAAAATGCAAGGTTATATAAATCTCCCCCCACTAGCAATGCAACAGCAAAAGCATTGACAATCACAGAACTTCCCAAAAGTCCCATGGAAGTGGATTTATATGCACTTGCCCTCAGGCTGGCCAGCATCATTATAATCAATGCAATAACCAAAATATATTTTGAAATAAACAATATATCCATACTATCTCACTCGATTTTTTTAGAAAATGTATTATTCCAACATTTTCTTTATATAAGGTTCAAAAGGAATGATTTCCTCTTTAGTTCTTGGAGAAATAGCAGCTACTTTGATAATGTTATTTTCACTGTCCAAATCAACAGACAAAGTACCCGGAGTTAAAGAAATACTGTTAGCCAAAATTGTCTGTGAAACAGGCCTCTCCAATACTGTTTCAATATCAACAATTACAGGATCAATATTTCGCCCCATAACACCTCTAAAAGCAACATCAAATGTTGCTTTAATGATTTCATAAATTAGGACAAAGAAATATATAATTCCATATCCGATTCTAGTCAAAAACATTAAATAAGCTCCATTTCATTAGTATTAATAATAGCCATAAAATTGACTAAATAATAATATTATTATTTATCATGATTATTCATTATAAAGTTATGCTTTTTTAGAAAAATTATTCAAAAATTAGATTAACACTGTTAAAAATTATTAAAAAAATATACATGAACAAAAATACTACTTAGATTAATTAAATAATGTCAAATCAATAGTTAAAGTAAAAATTAAACAATATCATGCAAATATTAAAATATTATATATTATAATATACAAATTTAGTCATACCTAAAGGTGAAACTGTGGAGTTAGTGGAAAAACTTGAGCCGATGATAATCATTCTTTCAATAATAATGGGGCTGATATTCTCCAATATTGGCCTAATCGCTCAAAATACAGATTATTTGATAACAATATTTTTGTGCCTAATGCTTTTCGCATTATTTCTGGAAGTGCCATTAGGAGAACTTAAAAACAGCTTCAAAAATGTCAAATTCAGCCTAAGCAGCATATTAATTAATTTCATATGGACTCCACTTTTCGGATACTTTCTAGGTTCACTTTTCCTGAAGGGAAACATTGACGTTTTAATCGGATTTTTCATGCTGATATTGACACCATGCACCGATTGGTATCTTATATTTACAAAAATAGCAAAAGGAGACGTGACATTAAGCCTGTCAATTCTTCCAATAAATCTGATACTGCAAATCATACTGCTTCCGATTTATCTGGTGATCTTTTTTTCAAATGGAATCTCCCTTGATTATTCGCAACTTGCATATTCCCTTCTAATCGTTATTGTAATTCCATTTGTTGCATCGCAATTTATCAAATTCATTTTAAATGACAATCAGACTCGTAAAATCAGCTCGCTTCAAACATATTTTTTAGCGCTTGCGGTATTCTGCATATTCGCATCACAGGGCGATTTGCTGTTTAAAAACCTGGACGCCCTGGTGAAGATATTTATTCCGCTGGTAATCTTTTTTGCCACCAATGCCATTATTGACTTATTGATATGTGAAAAAATCAACTTCACATATCCTGAATATGCCAGCCTGACGATGACAACCCTGGCACGCAACTCACCATTGGCCCTGGCAATAGCCATAAATTCCTTTGCCGGCCATGAGCTAATCTCAATAGCTCTTGTAATCGGTCCGCTGATAGAGCTGCCCATCTTATATATTGTTTCCAAATTCTGCTTATGGATTAAAAATTCAGGACTGTTTTTCGTCTGCAATTACAGATTCTAAAGAATCACCAATGCATACTGCTCAAAGAGTTTGAAAAATACTGGAATGTGGATGACGATTGAAATCGTAATCATTAAAAATATCATGCTCAATCCGAAGTTTCTAAAAACCTTTTTAGAAGACAGAGGTGCGAATATCTTTATTCCGGCAGGAGTAAATGAATCCAGGACGATGTGTGAAAACAACCCCAAAAATAAGCTCAATACGATTTCAATGTAGGTTATTTCAGTTATTGGAACCACAAACAACGAAATGAAAAATGCTGGGAGGAAAATCATCAGCACTTTCTTATTTAAAAATAAGAAGCTTAAAAGGGCAATCAGGATTGCCAATAACAAATACGGATTATCCAAAATGGTTACTGCAGCAGCTAACTGAAAAGCCCAGATTACTATCAGACTAACCGCAGAGGTTAGGCTCACAACGCCAAATATTGAGTGAGTAAAGCTTCTGTGCTCTGAAAAATAAAATGTTGCACCTAAAAAAACGATAATCAGACCAATATAATAAGGTAATTTAAGGATAAAAAGTGAAATGAACACTATCAATCCCAAAATAATCATCTTATAGACATTCTCCTTTTTGAATTCATGATCAAAATCCGGAACATTTGCACCAATGATTGTTAAAGCAATTAATAGAGGATTGTAAAAAAACATCACTGAAAGTATCAATGCAAATATTGAATGCCCCTTGTATGAAGACAATTAAATCACCTTAGTTAAAAATAGACTTTTTATATTTAAAAGAGTTATGAGAGAGCATTTGAGAAGTAATCTTTAATTAATTCTAAAATTCATTTCAAAAAAAAATGTATATTGAATTGATTTAAATTGAATAAGGATAAATTTGATACTCAAATTTTGACACATCCTTATCCAAAAAATATTTTTGGTCTGCACATGGCAGCCAACATCAAATGATGTTAAATACAAATTTATATTTTTTAATATATAAATGTTTTTTATCTCTCGATATATGATTAAAACAATACCTCTTCATTAAATAAATATAACAAGATTAAATAAATATTGATTTTAAAAAAGAGTAATTATTAAATAAGATATTAAACAAAAAACAAATTCTAAAACACAGATAATAATAAGAATATTTTTGGTGTTTTAATGATGTTATTCAAAGAATATATCATACTCTTCGGAGGACTTGAACATGGTGGTTGAAAACGTAGTGCTTGCTTTTTCTTATATATTTCTAGCAAGTTACTACCCCTTGTTGGCCATTAATTTGCTAATGAGCTAACAAACTATGTGATAGGAAGAATAGTTTGGATTAACCGAAATTTTTCTAATCTAATAAAATGACAATTTAAATGATGATTAGCTTTTAATATGTGTTTTATATCTTCCTTTTTACACATAGAATTCATTTTACATAATTAAACGCCAAAATATTGCAAAAAACTATTCATTTGATTAAAGGATTTTTCAACAGTACCTTCACTGACACTTGCAAAAGGGCACAATACTTCACATGTAATGGCCGGAATTTGCTTTAGATTACAAACATCTTCAACTGCACCCTTATAAGAAGAACCGGCAAAATCAAAAGCAATTATTTCGGATCCCACATCCTGAGAAATATAGTTTGCCATCAGATAACTTTCAGGAGTAGGGGATTTTGAAGAAAATATCGATTCGATACCCGGATTTGCATTGTATGCGGTCGAGTGAAAGTCGCCTACAAAGTCAATTCCCAAATCCTCAACAGTTTGCACAATTCGATTGCTCAAAGAGCCATTAATGTGTGCTGAGCGATTCAAGTCCATTTCATTAAATGTTCGTTCATTATTCATACTTGATTTGGGTGCTGCAAATGGAATGAAATATATCGTGTGATTCAAATCTTTAAAGAGAAGCTTATTCAACAATTTAACATTTGCAATCTGTGAAGGTAGTTCATTGCCATGAATTCCTGATAAAATCAGGAGTTTGTTTCCGGAATTTCCCAATTTAAATATAGGAGTCCCATGAACACATTTTTCAAGTATCAATTGAGTCAATTTGCTTAATTCCAATTCTCTGAAAAGATTCTTATTTCGTGAAATATATCCTCCCGAGAAATCACATATGTAAGACATCTCCAGGTTGTCAAATTCCTCAATTTTTTTAAAATGCATAATTAAATATACAGTGAAACTCTTATTTAAAAATAAGTATGAAAATGAAGAAATATATTAAAAACCTGATAAGGCTCATCAACTATGAAAGAGATGCCGAAATTGACCTGATGACACATGAAATAAGCACAATGTCCGGTCAGAAAAGAGAGGAATTGGGAAGAGCCATTAATAAGGTTAAAGGAAAAAGCCTTGGCAAGGAATTAGGTCTTCAAATCGTTCAGTTTGGAAGATCAGAAGTAATCGACACTGAAATTTCAGTCGGAGATATGGTATTAATCAGTACAGACAATCCCCTAAGAAGCGATTTGACCGGTACCGTTACCGAAAAGGGCGCCAGATTCATTAAAGTTGCATTTGACAAGCGCGTTCCAAAATGGGCAATCAAAAAGAAAGTCAGACTTGATTTATATGCAAACGACATAACGTTCAGAAGAATGGAAGATAACTTAAAGCATCTGAGCCTTAAAGGCAAAAACGCTCTTGAATACATTTTAAATGAAAGGAATCCAAAAAAGAACAGGCAAACACCATATATTGCATACATTGATGAAAATTTAAATGATTCCCAAAAAACGGCGATTGAAAATGCACTTTCATGTGAAAATTTCTTTTTGATTCATGGCCCGTTCGGAACCGGGAAAACAAGAACTTTGGTTGAGCTAATATCCCAGGAAACCAGACAGGGCCATAAGGTTTTAGCAACGGCCGAAAGCAATGCAGCAGTTGACAACATTTTAGAAAGATTGATGGACAATAAAAAATTAAAATTGACAAGACTCGGCCATCCTCAAAGAGTCTCAAAACACAACATTACTCAAACTTTGGCATATAAGGTTGAAAATCATAAGCTTAACCGGAAAATCAAAAGGATTTACAAAAAGATTGATAATCTGATTGAAAAGCGAAAGGTTCACACAAAACCTACCCCACAGTATCGCCGAGGCTATGGGGATTATGATATCCTCCATATGGCTTCAAAAGGAAAGGGAGGACGTGGAATAAGCTCAGACAAAATGAAATCAATGGCTAAATGGATTGAAATTAACCAGGAGGTTGATGAAGCACATGATGAAATCAAAAGAATTGAAAACAGAATGATAAAAGACATAATCGATACAAGCGATGTCATTTTGGCTACAAACTCATCAGCCGCCCTTGAAGCAATTGCCCGCATTAAATTCGATGTTGCAATCATTGATGAGGCATCACAGGCCACAATACCGAGTGTTTTGATTCCAATAGCCAAAGCCCACAGATTTATTCTTGCAGGAGACCACAAGCAGCTGCCTCCGACAATCATCAGTGACAGAGCAGGAGAGCTGTCAAAAACACTGTTTGAAGAGCTGATTAGAATGTATCCATTCAAATCACAACTTCTCAATGTTCAATACCGCATGAACAATTTGCTTATGAGATTTCCGAATAGGGAATTCTACAACAATGGGCTTAAAAGCGATTCCAGCGTTGACAATATAAACATCAAGGATATTCTGGATTCCCATAATCCTGAAGAAGCGCTGCTTTTTATTGACACTTCGGATGTTGATATGGAGGGTGAAACTCATCTTAAGGATTCAAAATCAATCATCAATAACCTGGAAGCCGAAGTTAGCGTCAAAATTGCCGAAGATTATTTGAATGATGGAGTTGGAGTTGAGGATATTGGCATCATCAGCCCCTATGCCGATCAGGTAAAGATTATCCAGGACATGACTCCCGTCGAGGTCAAAACCGTTGACGGATTTCAGGGAAGAGAAAAGGAAATCATTATCATTTCCACTGTCAGAAGCAATGCTAAGGGAAACATTGGTTTTTTAAGTGATTTGAGAAGATTAAATGTTGCCATCACCCGGGCAAAGAGAAAATTAATAATCATCGGAAATACGGATACCCTGAAAACAAACCCCACTTATGAAAGGCTGATAATCTTTTGTGAAGATGAAAAGTTGATGGTTAAAATTTAGGTATACCTAAACTTTATATACTATTAGATAATAAAATAATAATTGAAAGATGAACCGATTTTAATTATTACTCTTAATTGGGGTTTTACTTTTCCAATGCCCATATAACTTTCAACCTCCATTATTGCCCTCAATTAAGAGTTCTCTTATTCAATATTTTTAAAATTATAAATACTATTAAAAATATACTATTTACTGTAAAACTTATTTTTATTATATGGTGAATTAAATGACTGATAAAGTAGTTTTAGCATTCAGCGGAGGACTTGATACCTCTGTCTGTGTTAAATTATTAGA
>NZ_JBGVFE010000081.1:0-7154 GCF_045120835.1 Methanobrevibacter sp. | reverse complement strand
TGTACCGAATGGAATTGGCATGTTCATGGACATGATGGCGAAAATACCTGCTGCGAGAACTGCTAGGAGGGGTATACGTTTTTCATCTAAATTGGATCTGGCCCATTTCACTGAGAAGTATAATGCAACGATTAAAATTACATAGTATACCAAACATTGTGCAATAGGTATAAATCCATCAGGTATATGCAAATTTATTCCTCCATTTTTTCAAAAGTAATACTTTTTTTAGTTTTCTTTATAAATCAAGTATTACTAAAAAGTATTATTCTTGTTTAATTTTAGTAATATCAAGTTTTTTGGAAGTTATATTAAATTATGCCTTAATATAACTGTTTTTTTGGCTTGACATTTATATATTTATAATAATGTCTATATATAAAGGTTATTAAAGTAATACAAATTAGTATTATTCATACCTATTTGTAATACTATGGGGGTTTGATTGCGATTTAATTTTTGCATTTTGCCATATTGATTAAATAGATAAAAATAGCTATTGCAAAGTATAATAATACTTGGATATCTAAAATTCCGGTTTCAATACCTAAAATGGTGTATGTTAAAATCAGAGAGTAAATCCCTATATAAAAATAGTTTTTAGTAATTTTCATTATTTTAAATCCAACTCCAAGGAAAAATCCTAAAAGCAACATTTCGACAAATACTCCTGCTTTGCCAAAATCGACTACCATCTGGCCGATAAGTGTTGGTGTTACTGTGACTTCAGTTCTCCATGCAATAAGCTTTCCAACCATCATTCTCGGACCTAAATCGCTTCCGGGAATTGAACTGGCCAGCATGTGCCCATGGGTAAGCCCAAAGTTTCCGCCAATGAAATCAAGTAGGTTCAGGACATGTAAGGTGAAGTCTGCTCGGGATTGGAGAGTATATAATGGGCTTGTTGAGGATGTGATTGTCATCTCACCTAATGAACGAAAATAACCAATTCCAATTATTGCACCTATACCAATCAGTCCACCAACTACAACTTCCCAAAGGGAAACAATATTTCCATAGAAACCCATGATAATTATGACAAGAAATGCTGCAAGTAGTGGTGTCCTATAACCTAGAAGCAATAAAAATGCACAGTCCATAGCCAACAAAAATAGGAATCTGAATCGCACCTGTGAACGTGTGATCTTTTTGTCCTGAAAATCCTTTAGATAAGCACTTGCAATTAAGCATGTTGCCGGAATAATTAAAAATACGGGCATAGTTAGCATCGGTTTTAGCAGATATCTAATTGAAGGCTTCAAAAGAGGTATTCCTCCAACGGAAGCAATGCTTATAAAGAAAAATACGATACTTATCAGTGTCAGGCAAAATCCTATTGAATAGATGTCGTCTCTTTTGAATTGTATGATGTTTTTGAGATTATCATTAAAAAGATATCTTGGAAGTATCAGTGATCCGATTGTGAATGCCGCAAATCCGATTGCCAATGTGATTACAAGGCTGGTGGAGGGGCTGTCCATCGACAAAAGCAAAAACATAGCAAATAAAAAAAGCACGATTATCGGATTGAAAATATGATGTTTTAAGATTATGTTCTTATTTAAAAATCCTAAAAAATTCTCGCTTGGATAAAGTCTTTTGAAAAAACTGTTGACCCACTGATTTTCAATGAACTCCAGTATGGTAAAAATAAGTGTAAATAAAAAAGATTTATGAAATTCATCACTGATTCTATTTATTATTGAAGTTAAAGTAGAATAAATCATGCTCATGGTCTACACAACTTAAAAATTTCGTATAGTTATCACGTCAAAGTTTTTGGTGATTTCATTAATCTGGCTGTCTGTACAATCATAAATCCTAATTGTAATCTCATCAGTTATTCCATTGAAGTTGCCTAAAACAGAATCGACATCCTTAAGATTATCTTCATTGGCTTTTTTAATTATCAGCTCATTATTCTTATCGTTATTGGTAGTTTTAATTGCTTCCCGTTTGCTATGGCTTGAGATTAAATTCAATATCTTCTGTGCATCCTGTGCAGTTAAAGATTCAAGGGACACTGATGTTGAAAGGTCATAATCCGTGTTGTTTGGAATCTTGTCGGTTAACTGTTTTATGGAGTTGATCTCTTCAGGTTTTACTCTGACTTCACATAAATCCTTATACTTTTCGCCATTGCTTTCCAGAGTGATATGGTCTATATAAATATCGGCATTAGGAACTGTTCTATATAATCCGACCAGATATGTTTCATTATTGGAATCCAATAACAGTTTAACACCATTTCCGCCGTTATCCTCTTCCCACACGACAGTACCGTTAAGTGTTGTTTCATTTCCGGTTGTTGAGTTAAAACCTTCAACGGTGGCTTTCACTATGTATCCGTCCTTATAATACTTAAGGTAAGTGTCTGGTATTTTATTTACAGTCGATTCATCAAAAGCAGTTTTTTGTAAATCGGATGAATCGTCAGTAGTTATATGAATGAAGGCAAATGCCACGGCAACTATAACTAAAATAATGATAAGGTAATCAATTAATGTAAATTTTATTTTCATGGTTAAAACCTAGTCTTCGTATAATGCTCCAACAGGGCAAACGTCGACACATTCGCCACAGTTATTACATTTTGTCTCGTCAATGATGATTGTATACGCTCTTCTTTGAATTGCCTCTTCCAAACATACATCGATACAATCTTCACAAACTCCGCATTCTTCCATATCCACTTTCAATTAATACACCAGTTAAAATTTTTAAAATAATATAATTTAATTTAACTATTTTAATGTTTATATATTTTGTCAATAACTATTATTAGGCATACCTAAAGTTTTAATATTATAAATTCTATATAAATTAATTAGAAGTGATGGATCATGATTTTTAACAAGGGGATTTCAATAGTTTTATCAGGGTTGTTTTTATTATTTTTAATGCTTTTGTTCTCATCAGTGTCAGTAATGTTTTTAAATGGCGGCCTGATTCCTGTAATGGGAGTTGTAATGTTTGTCATATTCTATTTTATCACTAGAGTTTTTTACGCATATTTGAGGAACGATGATAAATATAAAAATAATAAAAAGATTTCAAGCGATATGCCGGGGGAAAGGTATATCACTAAAGGCGAATCTGATATCAAGAAAGTATTTGTAGTTGTTTGGGTATTGGTTATTCTGATTTTGACTGCAACTTCCTTATGGCTGTATTCATTTAATAATGCTTTGATTTGAAATTCTTGATAATTCTTAAGAAAACCATAACATTTATATAGTATGTAGTCACAAACAAATTATTATATGCATGGGTGCCCGAGCGGCCAAAGGGGAAGGACTTAAGATCCTTTGGCATAGGCCTTCGAGGGTTCGAATCCCTTCCCATGCACTACTATATTTTTTTAACGTCCGATTATGCCTTAGTGGCTCAGATGGTAGAGCGCCACCTTGGTAAGGTGGAAGTCGGGGGTTCGAATCCCCCCTAAGGCTTTAAAGACTGTTTTTTCCAATTTCAAAATTTTTTTTAAAATTTATCTAGGTTTTAGCGTATAAAATTTGTTACTTGGATAGGTACCTTAAAGTTTAAATTACTTAAAAATAAATACTATTCATGATTATTAATTTGGGTGAAAATTATGAATTATAAAAAAATTATACTTGTAGGTTGTATTTCAGCATTTGTTGCTGTTTTAACTTCCGTTTTGGGAGTTGCAGGTACAGTTATTGGTTCAGTTATTTCATCAGTTCTATATAATATGCTTTCGGAAGCTTTGGAAAAACCTGTTTCTTCTGCAACATTCAGCACAAAATTCGAATGGGAAATCGCTTACATTTTCCCGCTTGCTGTAATAGGCGTGATTCAGTTACTGTTAATTTTCGCCATGCTCTCTGAATGGGGAATATTGCCTTCCACATTCCTCAATGCATTTGTCACACTTCAGCATTTTGCAAATAACAATTTATATAGGATATTGGGTGTGGCAATGTTGATTATCAGTGTTTATCCGATTGTTGTTAAACCGGACATTATCAAAAAGTCTCATGGAGCAATTATTGCAGTTGTGGGATTGATATTTCTGGCCAGGGGTTTTGTAGATTTGGGAAATGCAATTACAGATATCTATGATGATGTATTCATATACTTTGACTTTCCAATTGCAATCATTGCCCTTTTATTGATCATATTTGTAATTTATAATATTCTCCAGTCTGCAAGACAGTCTGAAAGGGAATTCAAAATAATCAAACACAAGATTAATGAAGAGAATTTCAAGGGAGGCAATGTTAAAAGGGTTCATCATTCCAATAAACATGGGGATTTTGATTACGATAAAAAAATGGAAGAGATCAGTGCTAAAAATAAATCCAAGTATGACTCTCAAATCAGAAGTAAAAATCCTATAAATGAGCCTAGAAGTGAGTCTGAAGTCAAATTTGATAATCATGAACCTATTGAAAAACCGCAAAAGGGCATCAACAGGTCTTCTGGAAATATTCAGTTTGAATCGAATGATTTGTTGGATGACTATAAGAAGTAGGGGTAGAATGAGTAAACGTGATAAAACATTAAAGGACATTTTGGATTTTATCTTATATGAAAATCCTTCCACTCAGGAGGAAATCGCCGAAAAATTAGGAATCACCCGTAGGTATGTCACTCAGCTCTTGCAGCCTCTTGTAAAAGATGGAACTGTTAAAAGGGCATATATGATTGATTTAAAAAGTTATGAAAAGGTTGCCGAATCAATTGGGGATTATGTAAGCAACAAAAACAGCACAGGAAACGTTTTAATCAATGACATGCTGGCAAATATGGCAAAACATGTTCACTCACAGTTGGAGTTGTCCTTTGATGCAGTTCTGGAATATGATGAAGCAAAAGCAAGCAAAGCATTGGAAATGGATTTTGCTACAAACAATATGGTTGAAAAAATAAGGACTTCAGTTGAAACAATTGTAAGTATTGACTATCACTATGAAATCTCAAAATCTCTGTTATATAATGAAATAGCCTATGACTTGGAACGTATTGGGGATTACTGTGGCCATATTGCAAAATTCGTCATAAATGATGTTTATCAGGTAGATGAAAATGTCTTGAAGAAACTGAAAAAAATGTATAATACTGCTCAATCAATGATTCGACTGGCCATGAAGGCATTCATTGAAGGCAAAACTGAACTTAAGGATGATTTGATGGAATTGGAAGAGACTATCCATATCATGCAATCCAAGGCCATTAATCTAATCGCCACTCAAATGGCTGAAAGCTCTTTTGATGAAAAGGAAAGGTCAAATTATTTCATATATTTGTTCAGGCTAATCAAGGCTTTCAAGCGTATTGGGGACATTTCCGTTGAAATGATGGATGTCGCCATAGAATTTCATGACAATATTCCAAGGCCGACTACACCAAGGACTTTCAGATAATTTCTCTTTTTTTAAAATATTGGATTATTCATCATAGATTCTTGTTGTGGCATGCCTGTCTGCCCAACATTGAATACAAACACCGATTGGAAGGCCTGCGGTATGGGTATGTGCCTTTAGGATTTTCACGTCCAGTGTAGTGGTTTTACCTCCCAATCCCATTGGGCCAATTCCTGAAGCATTGATTTCGTCCAATATCTCTTCTTCAAGTTTTGCCAATTCTGAATCAGGGTTTCTTTCACCAACTTTGCCGAGCAGTGCTTTTTTTGCAAGTTTTAAACATAAATCTGAAGTTCCACCAATTCCAACACCTACGACAGTTGGAGGACATGGCTTTCCTTTCGCTTTAAGAACGGATTCAACAACAAATTCCTTAATTCCCTCAATTCCTTCAGCAGGAAGAGCCATTTTCATTGCATTGTTGTTTTCTGAACCGAATCCTTTTGGCATGATTGTTATTTCAAGATAGTCCTCATCAATCAGCTCAATGTCGATTGGAGGAATATATTCGCCCACATTAATGTTGGTATTTTCACGAGTTAACGGATCTACGATGTTCGGTCTTATAGGAACATCACTTGTGGCCTTTTTTATTCCTTCTTCAATTCCCTCACGCAGTTTTTCGACTTTGACATTACCCAATTTGACAAAAATAACAGGCAAACCTGTATCCTGACACATCGGAATGCCTTTTTCTTCTGCAAGTTCAATATTTTTTAAAATAGCTTCAATATTTAACCTTGCAAGGTCATGCTCTTCTATTTTCAGCGCATCTTGCAGTGATTTTTTTACATCATCACCGAGAACGATAACTGCCTGTCTGTAAAGTTCATAAACACGGTCTCTAATAACATCTTTTGTAATCAAATTAAAACCCTTTCAAAATTTATTTAATGTTATTTTGATTTTTGAAATATTTAAATATTGATTACATTGATGGGGCAAACCTCAACACAATCTCTGCAGAGATTACATTTTTCGCCATTGATGGTGATAGCTCCGCCCAACACTTCGATGGCATGCTCCTTACAGACTTTCAAACATGGTGCTTCCTGTGGTTGGCAGTGCATACAAAATAAGGTTGGAGTGTCAACATTTGGTGTTTGTTGACAACTTCCACAGGTTGTACAGTCAGTACAATTTCCTGATTTAAACATAATTTTATTCATCAAAAACAAGCCTTGCTCTTGCTTGACTTGTAATTACATGGACAAAGCCGCCTTTTTTGCTATCCGGTTCATATAATCCTGCCATCTTGGCCAGATATTTTTCCTGGTTTTTAGCCTTGATTTTTTCAGGATCGGCAACAGTAATAGCTCTTTTGGTACATGCTTTGATACATGCAGGTCCTTCTTCTCTGTCAGCACAAAGATCACATTTTTCAGCAACTTTTGCTTGGAAAGTCATTGCACCAAACGGACAAACCATTACGCACAATCCGCAGCCGATACATTTTTCAGTATCAACATTGTCATCTGTAATTGCATCTGTTGGACAGATTTTTATACATGGTGCACTTTCACAGTGTTGACATACAATGGCATAAAAGGAAGAATCATGCTCTATAATTTTTATTCTGCTAGACTTATGGATGGATTCACACATGTTTGAACAGTTAAGACATCCGTCACATAAATTGTTGTTTACAACAATACTTTCCATTGTCTTCCTCCTATAAACCTAGTTCCTTACACTCTGCATCTACGTATTTTTGGATTTTTTCAATGTGCTCTTCATCTAAGTGTCTGAATCTTTTTTGTGGTG
>NZ_JBGVFE010000080.1:0-9033 GCF_045120835.1 Methanobrevibacter sp. | reverse complement strand
ATCCTCAGAGCCCATTTGAGTATCAACTATATTGATTTCAACTTCTTCACGGTTGAAAATGCCCAATGTTGTGATTTCACTTTTTTTAATGCTTAATGCCTGTGAAACATTATTGTCTTCTATAGAAATAAGGGCCACATTCAGCCAGTCATCATCTTCGGACAGATAGCCGCATGGTTCAAACAACTGAAATCTGGTAATGACGGTTAAAAGTACATCATTAATCTCAACACTCTGACTGGTGTGTTCCTGGTTAAGATTTAAAATTTTTTCTTTTACATTCATAATAAACAATTTGTTTTTAATTATTTAAATCATTAACCTGAATTAGTTTGTCAATATTCTCACTTGCGGTTTCAAAACCGTCAAAGAGAATCAGCCAAAGCGATTTGATAAATCCTTCCTCATTTAGAATCTGGCAATTTTCCATCTTTAAGGCTGAATAATTTGGTCTATCCACCCTATCCTCTAAAAACTGATCCTTTATCTCTTCTCGAAGGTCCCTGTTAATCAAAGATTCCAAAATGTCCTTTATATGCAGTGCAAAAGTGTTTCCAATTGATTTTGTTATTTCAATTTCATCAGGAGTCATTTCGACATCCAGGCTCTTCTCGATTTGAATGAATGAGGAATAATCCTGAAAGCCAAACATAGTGAACCTTCCTTCAACGTTGTGAGCTGAATATTCATCAATCAATTGAGTGAAAGGATGATATGACAGGATGAAAACGACCAATGATTGAATATAGGAATTTCGGGAGGCATTCAATATCCTGCAGATAACATGAATCAGGATTTCCTGAATCAGAAAGTGAGACAGTTCATGAATCAATGTGGTAATCTGAAGTGATCTGCTTTGCCTGTCATCTATGAAAATGGTGTCTTCTTCAAAATAGCCCAATTGTGAGCCAAATGATTTGAAATCAACCTTTACAAAGGATTTTGTAAATAATATAATCTTATCAAGAGGGCCAAGTGAATCAAAATCTATTTCATTTGTTTTTACAATTTCATCGAAATTTTTGAATGCCTGAGCCTTTATATCATGTAAAATTTGTGAAAAATCCTCATAGCTAAATTCGAACTGATTAATTTTTTCTATGTTATCCCTGTCCAACAGCTTTTCAAAATCATCATATTCATTTTCACCGTTGAAGATAAATAGAGGGTCTGCTTCAATATCTCTAACGTCAACTTTATCCTCAAGGCTTTTGAGAATAACCAGACAATCGGAACAATAATTATCCTCTAAAGGATATTCACGGCCACATTTAGGACAGTACTTGAAATTTCTTTCTTCAACTTCAAGGTCCATATCATAACTTTTACACTCTAATTTTTCAATTAATTCACTTTTAATTGCATCTTCACTTTTTGAATACTTAAGAGATTCAAAAACAATGGGAAACCTCTCAAAAACATCAGAAATCAAATCTGTTTTTTCAATGTCAACCTGACTGTATTTTGACAATTCATTAATTTTACCATTCATGCAAAATCCCCACAACTTAATAATATTTTAGAATGCATAGCTTAAAAATTTTTCACAACACTAAAAATTAGAAAACTTTAATTTATAATGAATGATAAATAATTAAATTAATGAAAACAATAGCTATTGGTGTTGGTGAAAATGAAAATATAATTCAGGCATGCCATATTTTCAAAGATAAACACCCAAAAACGGACATTAAACTAATTTATAGTGATGAAGACTTGGTCAAAGCAGTTTTAAACAACAATATAGATGCAGTTGTACGTGGATCACTTCCAGCATCCAATATTATGCAGGAACTCAAAGAATATTATCCCAATTTGTCAAGAGCAACTTATGTAAATGGGGACGGATATGAATTTTTATTGTCTCCCGTCGGGATTGATGAAGGTACAAATGTTGAAGAAAGATACGAAATTGCTCTAAACTGTATTGACTTTCTTAAAAAGGTAGGCAAAAAGCCTAAGATTGCAGTTCTAGCCGAAGGAAGAGAAGATGATTTCGGAAGAGGCAAGGAAGTCTCAAACTCAATAATCGAAAGTAAAAAATTGACAAAACTGATTGAAGAAAACACCTCCGAAGAAGTTAAAAATCACTTCATTCTAATCGAAAAAGCAATCAATGAAAAATCCAATGTTATTCTTGCACCTAATGGAAGAGTGGGAAACATAATATTTAGAACACTCGTTTTACTTAATTCTTGGCCAAGCTATGGTGCGATAACCTTCGGAATAGATAGAGTTTATATTGATACAAGTCGAGACCAAAGCATTGATGGTTATGTCCGCAGTTTAATTTTAGCTAATGACTTATCAGAATAAGTGATGAAAATGGCAGAAAATATACTTTACAGATTGTATGAATGGTACATTACTCGTGATTTAGTCCCAGAAAAGATGCCAAAGCATGTTGCAATAATCATGGACGGAAACAGAAGATATTCCAAACTTCAGGGAAATATTGATGTTGTAAAAGGCCATGAAATTGGAGTGGACACTTTAGAGAAAGTTCTTGATTGGAGTATTGAACTTGGAATAGAGATTATTACTGTATATGCATTTTCAACTGAAAACTTTAACCGCCCACCGCATGAGGTTGAAGGATTGATGAACCTCTTCGTTACCAACTTCAAAAGATTGGTTGACCATGAAAAAATACACAACAATGAAGTTAAAGTTAAAGTGGTCGGCAGAACAGAATTAATTCCTGAAAGCGTTCGTGAAGCCATTAAAGAAGCAGAAGATGCAACTGCACATTACGACAAAAGATTATTTAACATTGCTATTGGTTATGATGGACGTTTAGAGATTATTGATTCATTTAAAAAGATCATTGCTGATGTGCAGGCAGGCAAGATTACAATTGATGATGTTGATGAGGACCTTGTAAGCAAAAACCTCTACACCGGAGGTTTGGCAGATCCAAATTTAATCATCCGTACCAGCGGTGAAGAACGCCTGAGCGGATTTTTACTTTGGCAGTCATCATATTCAGAACTTTATTTCTGTGAAACCTTATGGCCGGAACTTAGAAAGGTTGATTTCATAAGGGCAATCAGGTCATATCAGGCAAGAGACAGAAGATTTGGAGTCTAGATTATGATTGATACCCATTGCCATATTGACTTTGAAGACTTCGACTCTGACCGTGAAGAAGTCATCAAAAGAGCACAGGACAAACTGGACAATGTAATCGTTTCAGGTTACAGCAACGACAGCAACATGAAAGTCCTAAAACTTTCAAAGGATTATGAAGGTTTCATTTATCCTACTTTTGGTTTTCACCCCGTAAGCTCTCAAAATGCAACACAAGAAGACATCGACATTGCCCATGACAACATTGCAAAATATCTTGATGACATTGTTGCCATCGGCGAAGTGGGAATGGATTACTTTTATGTTACAGACAAGGCACTGCGAGAAAGACAGCAGGAAATATTCAAAGGGTTTTTGGAACTTGCCAATGAGTATAGGGTACCTATCGTCATGCATGTCAGGGACTGTGAGAAAAAGGCAGTGAATATCATTCCCGAATATGAAGACATCCCATATTTCGTTTTCCATTGCTATGGAGGTAGCCTGAAAACCGCTAAAAAGATTATGAACATGGACAATTGTGCAATGAGCTTTTCCACAATGCTATGTTACTCCAAGCATCATCAAGATTTAATTGAAAAAATAGATCTGGATTATGTTCTAACTGAAACAGATAGTCCATATCTTGCAATGACAAAAGAAGAAAGAAACGAACCTGCAAAAGTTGTAAATGCAGTTCATAAGATTGCAGAGATAAAGGATATGGACGTTGCGGCTGTTGATGAAATTACCACCAGCAACGCACGCAATATTTTCAAAATCTAAAAATGCAGTGTGAAATTCAGATTAATCAGCACATCCCTATTTTCCTTAACCGCTTCAATTTCCAATTCAAAATCGGTTAAATCTTCCATTACCAAATTAATCAGATGATAATCAAGAAGAGAATCGTTTAAGTATACTATAAACTGATTCCTATCAATCTTAACAGATTTTCTGCAGAATAATTTGAATGCATAGAAATATAGTTCCAGCCTAAATATTAAATCCTGTTCATCCCCATTTCCATTTATAAAGTATTCCTTCAAGTCTTCCTGAAGTATTTTTCCTTCATCACCCACATCTGCCTTGAATGTTTCCATCTCAACCAAGTCGTCCATCAGCTGCTGTTTTTCTTCTTCATTGTACATATCAATCACTTAATCTGAATTTTAACTTAATTACATTGTATGAATTGGACATGAAACTAACATCGAACCTGTCAAATGCATCATCCAATTTTCTTAAAAGATTCAATTCCAGGTCATCAGGAATCACATACAGAATGAATGAATCATCAACTATCTCAACACCGAAATCCTCAAGAAGAGGCACATTCAATTCACTTATAAACACGTATTTGAATACAATTAACTCATATTCATTCAATTCCTTGTTATTTTTTAATGCATCAATTAATTCATCCTGTAATTTTGAAGCCACCATTTCAAATGTCATGTTATCCAATCATTCCAGCAATCCTCTTTCAAAGAAGACTTCCTTTGCAGCCATAACTCCATTGATTGCTCTTGGAAACCCCGCATAGGCACTCATCTGCATCATGATTTCAACAATTTCTGTTGGAGTGTTGCCAACGTTTAATGCAGCATTAATATGCTCCTTGAGCTGAGGAATTGTCCCCAAAACAGTCAGTGCCGCTACAGTACATATTTCCCTTGTTTTCAAGTCAACTTCTTCACGAGTATATATCTCTGAGTATGGATATTCAATGACAAATCTAGACAAATCAGGTGCAATATCATCCAAATCCTTAAAGATTTCCTCAACTGACTTTTCCTGAATGCCTTCTATGCATTTTTTACCTTTTTCATATCTTGACATGATTATAATATTATCCCTAAATCCATTTAACATTAGCGGTTGTGTAAACATAATGGGAAGAAAAGACCGGATTGTACAATTTATTTGTTGAAGCAGTTGAATTGAAACTGACGGCAAGTGATTTCCTTAAATTGAAATTGATCCTGTCTCCAATCGATACCAATTCCGCCTTATCAAATCTGGAGGAAGTTTTGGCATATACCTTAAACTGAATCCATTTTTTATCGTATTTGCTGTCATATCCCATCTCAGAATAGGATACATTAATGATTTCAACGGAATATGGATGCAGCAGACTTGATTTGGAGGATGAATAATCACGGAAAGTATCTTTAGGATAGATTGCAACCGATGAAGTGCCAACACCTTCAACGGCTCCATTTCGAGCGGCCGCCATTGCAGTATTCAGTTCATGCTCATCGGCCACAAAGACTATCGACAGCATTACAACAATTATCAGAACCCCAAACAGCAATAGGAATTCGGCTGAAATCTGTCCCCTATTTTCCATCATCTTATCACAATCCCTTCTGAGGTTTTGCTAATGAAATATGTTCTTCCGCTAATCAGTTTATATTTTCCATCAAGATTGGCAAACATCATTTGCGTTTCACCTTTCTTGTTTTCATATTCCATTGTCAATTTGTTCTTTTCCACTGTAATTTCAAAATATCCCCTATCCGAGGGAAGTTCGATTGATTTTGAATAACCAACACCATTAGAGTTCACCTGACTTATCACGTTAGCCACATCATCCAGAATCAGACGATGGGCAACACTATCTTCAATATTTAAACTTGATGATATTGATGCGGATGCGTAAAATAACACTCCCAAAGCAATAATTATAACAATAAATAATGAAAATAGATATTCTATTGAAATAAAACCTTTATTATCCATATTTTTTAATTATTTTAGAAATTAATAAATTTTGCTCAAAATAAAAATCAATTTTGATGCATTAGGGTAAAAAATATTTATTAGTTATCAAATGCTCTCACAAAAACTATAATTTATATGGAGCGGAAAATATGGATATGAACGACCGGGACGAACAATTAATTAGAAGTTTCTGTGATGAGAGAGGAGTCCAAGAGCAAACCAGATTAGGGTATATGACAACAGTTGGAATCTATTGCCAATTTCATGAAATGACATTCTACGAATTGCTAGAAGAGGCCGAACAAGAAGAGAGGGAAAACGTCAGATGGAAATTCTCAAAATTGAGGTCAAGACTATTGTCTTTTAGAAACTTTTTAATAAAAGAGGATTATCTTGTCAACACCATCCAGGTTTATATGGGAAGACTTCGAACCATCTATGAAGAAGGTTTTGACATTGAAATTGGCAAAATGCCAAAGATAAATCAAAGAAATGCCAAAAAACCAGAACCAATTTGCTATACTGATTTGCCGGACAAAGAACTGCTGAGGCATATAATTAAAATGGTCAATCCTTTAATGAAGGCCATTATCTTGTTTATGACCAGCAGCGGGTGCGCCAAAAGGGAAACTTTAAATCTGACCGTTAAGGACTTTGTAGATGCTACTTACGAATACCACCATAAAAGAAACATCTATGACGCTATTGAAATCTTAAAGGGAAGGGACGATATAGTTCCGTCCTGGAGACTGAGGCGTCAAAAAACCAACAAATACTACACTGCCTTTTCAAGTCCTGAATCTACAGCTGAAATAATACACTATTTGCTATCTGAAGAAAGGAAATTAAAAAATCCTTCAAAACTATTCAGCATCAGTGACGCACACCTCAACAACACATTCAATAAGATTAACAGGCAGCTGAACCTGGGAAAAGTCGGTACTTTCAACAGGTTCCGTTCCCATATGCTGAGGAAGTTCCACGCCAGCCAGTTGTATAATGACGGGTTAAGCATGGATGAAATCGATGAGCTTCAGGGCAGAGGCAAAGATCGAACCAGGACATCCTATTTCATGGAAAATCCATTACGTCTAAAGGAGAAATATATTGAGCACATGGGCGCAATAACAATTAATGCCGATGTAGAAAAACTGACAATCAAATCTCCTGAATTTATGCAAATGGAATCGGAGAACAGATTCTTAAAATCAGAATTGGATGAACTTAAAACTGAAGTATCAGATTACAGTAGTGTTAAAGCAGAAGTAGCTGATTTAAGAGCTTTTAAAGATGAGATACTTCATCAGAAAAATAAGGTTTAAAATGGTGAGCAACACTGCTCATCATCTTTTTTTATTTTATACATTTGACTAATTTTTCTTACATTTTTTTGTTTTATTGTTTACAGAATTTTCCAAAAACACATGCCTTATCTTCAAATTTTTTTCTCGAAAAAATGAACAGTTTAACAATAAAAAAACGAATAGTAATGTTTATATACAAAAAATGATAAACTATGATTAGCCATCACGAAAGTAAAGCAATTTTACGAAGTGGGAGCAATTTTTCACACTCGCACAACTTTTTTTCCGTGAGGCCTAAAATTCAATATCTGGAGGTAAAATATCAAGAAATGTAATGAAAAAAATAGATCATAAAAAAAGGACTATAAAATGGGCCAGTATGAAAAATAAGAATAGTTAAACAGAGCCGCGAAACTTTGTTAAAAATTAATACTTTTCAAAACTTAACCCAATATCTAGTTTATTTTAAGAAATATATAAAGATTTTCAAATCTAAAAAAAGTAAAACTTATTTTATTCTAATATTCGGTAAAGAATGGAAGATTAATTCTCAAATACACTTTTTATTTTTCAAGACTTCTGGCCTAGTGAGTTTTAGACTGTTGATTATATAATCGCCCTACATGTGGGCAATAATGGGAGGCACAAAAACAATGTGTGAAATAATGAAGCCCCGGCCTAATGAAGTAATAATTACCAATAACTTCCGGGCACTGGAAGAAGCTATTGATGAAATTCAGGAAACAGAAAACATCAGAAATGAAAGGGAATTCTTTGAGTTATACAGAATCAAGATAATGAAACTCGATCAATAGCCTCAGATTGTTGAACTATAATTTGAAACATTAACAGGAGTCAGCAAAATTATGATAGAACAAGAAATTGACGGCGTACCACATGTTACAGTTCCAAAAGAGTTATGGGACAGAATGTGGGAAGTTTTTGACAAAATTGAAAACATAGGTGAAGGAAAATGAACAGCTATTCACCATTCACAAGGTCTTGCATTAATGAGGTTAATCAAAAATCAAACTCAATTAATCAATTCCAGGACAACTACCACGGCATCCTAACCCACAAAGGTGAAATCAAAGTTGCCAAAGGTGATGTCGAACAGGTTATCCTCTACATTGACGATGACGGCATTGTACTGGTGGACGGTGGCAAAAAGGCATACCGGACACTGATACACTCCAAGCTGTTAGGACTGATTCACTATGCAGCCGAAGGTGATATTGGATTAATCAAGTTCATAAGAGGGGAAGCTTTCATTGTCGGATTCAGGAAAAACAAAGGGGGTGACAACTATGATGAATACCATTCTTGAAATGCAGAAATCTCTCCAGGATGGTTGCTTTGTTGCTTTTGTATATGCAAATGAAGATCAATATGTTACTCTTACAAAATCTGACGATATTGGTTTCATTAACGAGAGGACTATGGAAATCCACAGAAAAAGCGGATTCGATTCAATAATCAACTTGAATCTGATTGTTGAAATCTGTATCAAACGTGGGATGATGTGAATGTCAAAACCGGCAAGGTTATATCCTAAAGAAGAACCAATGAACCCGAATCCCAAATTGATTTTTGTTGGGAGCATGTTAGTTGCGTTAATAATTGGCTGGATTGGAATTGCAACCAGCACAGGAGGATTATAAAAATCCTCCAATCATATTTAAGGTGATAAAAATGGTAAAGGCAGAACTTATAGAAAGTCCGAAAGTTCCTGAAGAAACAGGATTAATAGCTGCAGACAACGTTCCGGATGTTGATGTAGCTATTGAACAGTGGGACGCTTATCAAAAACTCTGCAAAGGACTATTAAACGAAACAGACTATCAGGAAATCATAGTCAAAGAAAAAGATGAAGACGGCAACTATGTTAAAGTGAAAAGACACTTCAAGAAAAAATCAGCATGGCAAAAACTCT
>NZ_JBGVFE010000079.1:0-33022 GCF_045120835.1 Methanobrevibacter sp. | reverse complement strand
GATATGATATTGTCGTAATCGGTTTTCCTGTATGGTGGTATACTGCACCTACAATCATCAACACATTCATTGAAAGTGCCGATTTGTCTGGAAAGACTATCAAGGCATTCTGTACCTCTGGTGGATCCAGAATCGATAAGTGAGTATCTGATTTGCAGGAATGTTGTCCTGAACTTAAATTTTCAAAAGGAATCAGGTTTATGGGTGATGTTTCAAAAGCAAAAGAATGGATAGAGGAATAATTTTCCTCTAAAATATTCTTTAAGCTTTGTATTGGTTTGAACTTGAATATGTTTGGCCGTTAACAGTTAAGGTGTATTCGCCATAGTCAATGCTGCCTTTAAGACTTAATGATGCAATGCTGCTGTCACCGGTTAAGGTCCAGCTTGAACCTTCATCAATGCTGACTGTTGTGTTTCCGGTAGAATTGATGGCTCCAGCGAATTGGGTATTTTTCATATTCCATGTTAAACTGCTGATGGAATCTACAATGACATTGCCCTTGATGTCTTCGTTATCTGTATTTAATTCACAGACTCCACCATTTGACCCGCTATTTCCCCATTGGTTTTGGCTTGAGGATTCTAGGAAAGTTCCGCTTCCAAAACTGCACTCTGTATTTTCAAGATTGATTACGCAGGCAGTGTTGGTAATATGAAACATTGGAGCTTCACTATAGACAGGAGAATCTTCAGCTATTGCTAATTTGGAGTCTTTGGCAGTAAATGTTGATGTTCCAACATCTGCATCACCACTCATGCTTTGATAGATAAATATTCCACCTAAATCAACATAAGTGTCTCCATCTTGTCTGTTACCTTGAGCGTAACCTGTCAATTCACTGTTTGTTAGTTCAATTGAGTTTTTGCCTTCAATGCATGCAATTTGTGAAACATATGCAGTGCCTTGAGTATTTTCACATGTGATGTTTCCTGTAGAGTAGATTAACGGTGAACCTCTGCCGTTGTCTTTGCTGACTCCTGTATTGATTTCGGAGTTTTTAACATGCACCTGGCCTTCGCCACGGTCGGTTGCAAGGGCGGCACAACTTTGGCCGTCAGTGTTGATGATTACATTTTCAGCATTGATTATACCGTTATAGGTCGCATCAAGACCTCTTGACTTGTCTGAATGTGTTGTTATCTTGACATTGCTGACTGTAGCTTCTGTGGTTCCCTCAACGCTACTCTCACTAGGATGACCTCCTCCGTTGCCTGTGGCTTTTGGGGGTTGTCCTCCAGTATCATTTCCCTGTACTTCGGGAGGTTGTCCTCCTTCTCCTCCGTTGCCTGTGGCTTCTGGTGGTTGTCCTCCGTTACCGTTTCCCTGTCCTGCACCTTCACCTGAATCGGTGCTTGAGGATGTTTTTTCGGCATTTGTTACAAAAATTCCGTTTGATCCTTTTGAATTTGTATTGATTTCAACATCCGAAATGTCCAAAGTACCGTTGGTATTTACTAAAATTGCAGAGTTTACTCCATAAAAGTCGGCATCATCACCGCTGGTTGCAGTATCGCCGGTTTTATTCAAAATGGAGTGGGATAATTTTAATGCACCTCCGTTTTTGACTATAATGGCATTTTCATCTGCATTATCTGTGTGATAAAATCCGTTACTTTCATCTAAACTTTTCGAGTCGACAACAATTGCTCCTCTGTCTTCCAGGGCATTTGCATCAATGCCGACGGAAGTGGTTTTTGAATTATTTGAACTTGAAAGAGCAAATGCGCAAGCACAAATTATTATTATGATTGCAATAATTGCAATTAAGTATTTTTTGTTCATGCAGATTAATAACTTTTAGATGATATTTAAATGTTTTGAATGTTTGATTTAAGATGAGTTTAATGGGAGGGGGTTGTTTTTCAGGAAATAAATGAATTGTGAACATTATTATTTTAGAAAAAAATTAACCTAGTAAATATTGTCATTAAAAATATTTAATCGGAGTGAAATTGTGAATAAAAAAATTCCCATGGGGTGAATAAATGGGAACATTAATTTGACCTATTTGTCTTTTTTTAGAAATTCTTTTAATTCATTATTCATTTTGGTGATGTCGATTGCTGTAACACTGCTGTCGTCCTCATCAATGCTATCTAACTTATTATCTTCATTAGAATTACTTTTCTCATCCTCAGTATAATGGACACCAACTATCAGGCCCAATACGGCAAGTAAAAATATGAGAAGTATTGCAGTATTTTTCAGATTCATAGTTATAATTTTATTTTTTTCATATATAAATTAATAGAAAAGTATTTCAATAACCATATTCATATAACTATTGAAAGCTTTAAATGAGGTGATAATATGAAAGGCTTTATTGTATTGATACTCGCTATTGTCGCAGCAATCGTCATTATTGGCGGCGTATCTGCAATTCATTTATTGAATGAAGCAGGAATTGATATTGGCGGAGATGATTCTGGTTCATTTGGCAATATTTTTGATAAAGTAAGTAATGTTGTAACTTCTGGAAGTTCAGATTCATCATCTGATGGTTCAGGAAATATAATTGACGAAATTGTAAGTGAAGAGGTCAAATATAATTCCCAAGAGGGTGGAGGATCTTATCGTGAAGTGACTTATAAGGATGGCGGATTCAGACAATATGACACTGATTCCGGCGAATTGATTGGTTCTTCATATGACTCTGATCAGGACAAACTGCCAAGTTTGGAATGAGAAAAATGATTTTCAAAGATATAGTGGCTCATTTCAATATTGAAGGGGATTTCCCAGAATACCTGTATGAGCAAACCTTCAATGAAGTTTTTCTTGATGGAAAATTATCTAAAAATGATAATGATTATGAAATAGTAGTTAAAACACGTCAGGATGTGATTCATCATATGTATTTAAAGCCCGGTGAGGATTATCCTCTGATTATCTTGTCTGAGCTTCCAACCGGTCTTTTAAATGGAATGAAATTCGGACAGAATAAGGGCGAAGAAATACCGATTAGCAAGTTATAACTACTATCCTTTTTTTTCTTTTAATGAAATGCATCGCTTTTAAGTTATGTTAAATAATCATTTTTTCAAAATATGCTTAGAGCATATTTTTGACAATTGCCAATACATGATGATGATTTTTTGTGATTTTCGATTTTTTGAAAGTGCCTAATATTGACTATTTTTATATAATATTAAATTCTAAAATTATATTATAATAATTTAATAATTTTGTTGATATCATGGACAAAAAAGAGTTAATTAACAGTGGAAAAGTGAAAAGCGTATTCACTACCGACAACGACGATGAAGTAATCATTGAGTTTAGAGATGATATGACTGCAGGTGACGGTGCAAGAAAAGAAGTAATGAGCAATAAAGGAGCATATAATGCCGTAATTTCCGCTAAAATATTTAAAGTTTTAGAAGAAAACGGCATTGCCACCCAATTCATTGACTTGCCTAAACCAAATGTCATGATTGCAAAAAAACTCGAAATGATTCCAATCGAGGTTATTGTAAGAAATATTGCAACAGGTAGTTTGGTTCGCAAATATCCAATTGCAGACGGCACCAGATTAGATCCGCCAATTGTACAGATGGATTTTAAGGCAGACGAATACCATGATCCGATGCTAAACGATTCTATTATTAAAGCATTAGGAATCGCCACCCAGGATGAAATCGATATCTTAACTGAAAAAGCTTTAAAAATCAATGATATTTTAACCAAATTCTTCAGTGATGCGGGAATTATATTGGTTGATTATAAGGTCGAGTTTGGTAAGGACAAAGATGGAAACATCCTTTTGGGTGATGAAATTTCGCCTGACGGATGCAGACTATGGGATAGTGAAACATTGGAAATGCTTGATAAGGAATTATTTAGAAAAGGAAAAGATGATGAAGTTATGGATGCTTATATAGAAGTGTATAATAGAATCCTTACAGATGAGGAAAAGGTGATTTAGATGTTATTTGATATTGAAGTTAAAATTTCTCTTAAAAGCGGTATGTTAAACCCTGAAGCCACTACAATTGAAAGGTCTTTGGAATTGCTTGGATATGAAGTTAAAAATGTTAAAACCAAAGAAATTCTCACATTCCAAATGGAAGGTGAAGATAGGGAAGTCATAAGGGCCAATGCTACCGATATGTGTGAAAGATTGCTCTGTAATCCTGTAATTCATGATTATAAAATTAATGTCATTCCACAAAACTCTGCATGTGGTAAATAGGTGTTGGATATGAAAATTGGAGTAATTAGATTCCCTGGAACTAATTGTGACCGTGATGTTGCACAGGCTTGCGAATTGGCAGGTCTCAATCCGGAATATGTCTGGTGGAATGAAGAAAAACTAACAGACTATGATGGCATTGTTATTCCTGGCGGATTTTCATATGGTGACTATTTGAGGGCAGGTGCAATGGCATCCATCACACCGGTTATCGATGGCATTAAGCAATTGGTAAAAGAAGAAAAACCAGTTTTGGGAATTTGTAATGGAGCACAGATTTTAGGTGAAATCGGACTGGTTCCGGGAATTTTCATCACAAATGAAAATCCTAAATTTAATTGTGAATGGTCCAAGTTGAAAGTTGCAACCAACAGGACTCCGTTTACAAAAGCATTTGAAAAGAATCAAATTATTGATTTGCCGATTGCTCATGCCGAAGGAAGATTTTACACTGAAGACATTGATTTGCTAAAAGACCAGGATCAAATCGTATTGCAATTTGAAGGCAAGAACCCTAACGGTTCAATGGAAGCTATTACAAGTGTCTGTGATGAATCAGGACTTGTATGTGCAATGATGCCTCACCCTGAAAGGGCATGTGAAGACATATTTGGTTCAGACGATGGTTTAAATTTCTTTAAAGGATTTTTATAAAGTGATAAAATGGTAGTTTATTTAATTGGTGCAGGACCTGGAGATGCTGATTTAATAACTCTTAAAGCTGTAAAAGCTCTAAATAAAGCTGATGTTGTATTATATGATTATTTGGCTAATGAAGAAATATTGGCTCATGCTCCGGATACTGCTGAAAGAATATATGTCGGTAAAAAGGCAGGGGAGCATTATAAAACTCAGGATGAGATCAATGAGTTAATCATTGACCAGGCCAAAAGCCATGAAAATGTTGTCAGGCTTAAAGGGGGAGACCCTTTTGTCTTTGGCCGTGGTGGAGAAGAGATATTGGCTTTAATGGAACATGATATCAAATTTGAAGTGATTCCAGGCGTAACTTCTGCTATTGGAGCACCAACTTCTCTTGGACTACCGGTAACTCACAGGGCAGTGGCAACATCCGTTACAATTGTAACTGGCCATGAAGATCCGACAAAAGCGGAAAGCCAGGTGCATTGGGATTATACTGCAGATACTTTAATCATTTTGATGGGTATAGGAAATATTAAAGAGAATACAACAGAAATAATGAAATATCGTTCAGCTGACACTCCGGTTTGTGCAGTTGAAAGTGGAACTCTACCGGATGAGAATCTCGTATTCGGCACTCTTGGAGATATTTCAGATAAGAAAATCAACACTCCTGCTATCCTGATTATTGGGGACGTTGTAAAAATGTATAAGGAAATTTACGATTATCAAAGGTGATTATATGTGCGGAATTGTCGGATGCATATTAAAGGAAGATAAAGACGTAGCGCCTATTCTTTTTGATTGCATTTCAAAATTAGAATATAGAGGATATGATTCCATAGGTTTGGCTACTTATTATGATGATAAATTACATATTAAGAAAGATAAAGGAAAAATAAATGAAGTTGACCAGAAATTAGATCTTACAGACATGCCTGGAAACTTCGGTATTGCCCATGTAAGGTGGGCAACACACGGGGATCCTTCAAAACTTAATTCCCATCCTCATGTTGATGAGGAAAATAATGTGGCAGTCGTCCACAATGGTATAATCGAAAACTACCTGGAGATTAAGGAAAAGTTAATTCTCGAGGGACATGTATTCAAATCAGACACTGACACTGAAGTCATTCCCCACCTGATTCAGAAGTTCATGGGGGAAAAATTCGATTTGGAGCATGCGGTTAGAAAAACAATTGATATAATCGAAGGAGCATATGCAATTGCAGCAATTTCTGTAAACGAACCTGACAAAATTGTTGCAACACGTAAGGACTCTCCGCTCATTGTTGGAATAGGTGAAGAGGGTTATTTTTTAGCTTCTGATTCTCCGGCTATTTTAAAGTATGCAAAAGATATCATTTATCCTGAAGAGGGGGAAATAGTCATTTTGGACAAGGACGGTGTTGTAGTTCATGATGAATTTGACAATGTGGTCAACAAGGAGATTGAAACTATTAATTGGACACCAGAAATGGCTGAAAAGGAAGGATATGAGCACTTCATGATTAAGGAAATCAATGAGCAGGCAACCGCAGTTAGAAACACCCTGACTCAAAAGGACAACATTCAAAATATCCTTGATGATATAGGTGATGTTCAAAGAATCTGCTTTGTCGCCTGTGGAACTTCTTACCATGCATCTTTAACCGGAAAATATTTAATCGAATCATTGGCGGGAATTCCAACCGATGTGATTCTTGCATCTGAATTTAAATATTCCGCTAAAACTTTAAATAAAAGGACTTTGGTCATATTCATTTCACAATCCGGTGAAACTGCAGATTCACTCAAGGCATTGGATGTCGCAAATCAGACATCAATAACTTTAGGTATTGTTAATGTGGCGGGATCTGCTATTACAAGAAGGGCCCAATATGTTATTCAAACTCAGGCGGGTCCTGAAATTGGGGTTGCTGCAACTAAAACCTATGTGGCCCAGTTAACCGCAATTTACCTATTTGCTGCATTGATTTCCAAGAATAATGAACTTCTAAAAGAACTTGACAATGTTCCTGACTTTATCGACGAGGCATTGGATAATGATTCATTGGTTCGTGAACTTTCAAGAAGATACAATTATGCAAGGGACTTTTTCTATCTGGGAAGAGGATACGGTTATCCTACCGCTTTGGAAGGGGCTTTAAAACTCAAGGAAATTACATATATTCATGGTGAAGGTTATGCTGCAGGTGAATTGAAACATGGGCCTTTGGCATTGATTGATGAAGGAATTCCTGTTGTGGTTGTAATTCCTCCGGGAGATAACTATAGAAAAACCATGAGCAATCTGGAAGAGGTCAAGTCTCGTGGTGCAAATGTATTGGCTATTGGATCGGATATGGATGAATCACTTAAGACAAAAGCTGATGCGGTTATTCCAATAAACTGTAAAGTCAAGGAGATTATTGCTCCATTGGTTTATATTGTGCCGTTGCAATTGATTGCTTATTACATTACTCTTGAAAAGGGTCATGACCCCGACAAGCCTAAAAACTTGGCAAAATGTGTAACAGTAGAATAATCCTATTCTACTTTTTATTTTTATTTTTAACTGCTTAAAATATTTTATTTTCTAATATCTATTTTTTATATTGTTGATTTCATGCTTTATCGTTTTTCAGATTAAATTTAATCTCATTGATTATTTTCATTTTACTATCCTATCGTTGTTAATTTAAAATTTTAAAAATATTGATTTCAATTAATATTCATCTTTTGTATTTAATTTCAATAATTTTAAGCTTTTAGTTATATTTATAAGATTTTATTGGTTTATTTTATTAAAATTAAGATTATTTGAACTCATTTTGAAAATCAAAAGCTTTTTATACATAAAGTGAAATACAATTAATACAAACAAATGTTAAATGGAGTTAACGTTATGTTTAATAAAAAAAGTAGTTTAGTTTTAATGGTCTTGGTATTCATGTTATCTTTGTGTGCAGTTTCTGCTGCAGATACAAATGTAACTGATGATATTGAGATTAGTGATGTAGATGAAGAACCCCCATCGGGAGATCTTGGTGATTTGTCTGCAAATGAAGTTTTTACTGCTTCTGATTCTTCTTGTGAAGAGTATACTTTAAGCAGTAATGATGTAAAAATGTATTATAAAGGTACAGCGAATTATGAAGTAGTTTTATCTCAGGGCAGTAATCCTGTTAGTGGCGAGTCTGTTGTAATCAATTTGAACGGTGTCACTTATAATAAGACTACTGATTCAAATGGAAAAGTTTCTGTTCCGTTAAATCTGAACACTGGTAGCTATGCTGTCAGTGCGGCTTATGGTAATTTAGTCAGCAATGACAATATTGATGTATTGCCGGTTATAACTGGCGGTAAAGATATTACCATGACATATAAAAGTTCAAATAAATATTCAGCAACATTTTTTGACAGCAATGGAAACCTATTGAAAAACACTGATGTTCATTTTAAACTGAATGGTAAAACATACACCAAAAAGACTAATTCAAATGGTGTGGCTTCTTTAGATTTGGATTTAAAGGTTGGTCAGTATACAATTTTTGCAATTCATCCTAACGGATATCAAATTTCAAATAAAATTGTAGTTACACATTCAGTTACAAGCGCTAACTTAAATAAGCATTTTCTAAGTTCTAAAAAATTTACCGCAACTTTCTATGGAAAAGACGGTAAGGTCCTTAAAAAGAAAAATATTAAGTTTAAATATAGGGGACAGACTTATACTAAAAAAACAAATAAGAAAGGTAAGGCTAGCATAAATATTATATCAACTCCTGGAAGTTATAAAATAAAGTCAATCAATCCGGTCACTGGGGAAACAGTAAAAAATACAATTAAAGTTTCACCTACGTTATATGCTGAGGACATGACTGCATTTACAGGAAAAAATTATAAATTTAAAGTAACCATGTATTATGGTGAAAATTTGGCCAATAACAAAAAACTCACAGTTTATGTTGATGGTGCAAAAAAATCCGTTAAGACTAACAGTAAAGGAGTTGCAACCGTTAAGTTTAAGTTAGATAAGGGAACCTATAATTTCAAGTCATTTGATCCATATACAGGTTATGTTCTAAATAAAAAGGTCAAAGTCAAATTGGCTTCCATCAAGGCGCATGATATCGGAGGTATTGAAAATGTGTCTTCAAGCTTTGAAGCTCAACTGTTAAAACAGAATGGTGAAGTCGCAAAAAATACTAAAATGCAGATTACTATTAATGGAGTTTCCCATATCGTCAAAACTGATTCAAAAGGTTTTGCAAGTGTCAATTTCAAATTCCCAGTTGGAAAATATAAGGTTGTCTGTAAGGATTTGAGCACCGGCTACGAAGTGACCTGCCAAATTTCCATTGTAAAGCTGAAATCTGGGGTTTCATATACTAAATATGGTGTTTCTGCAGACGGTAAAACTATTTTAGCCATTGGAAGACCATCAGCTCCCGGTGAAGAATCAAAATATGGTTATACATGGTATATGGCTGAATTTGAAAGAACATGCCCTTATTGTCATGGCCATAATTTATATTGGGATGTTTTCTGGGCAGGTGACGAAACAACTGAAACTGCGATTTTCCCGGCAACAGGCCGTAAGGAACCTGGAAGTACGGAAGGTATGATTTTCTGTTATGACTGTGACGCAGACTTTTCAGTGTTTGGTAATGAGCACATATATTCAAATGCAAAGCACTTGAACATGGTATCCGGCCCTGTAAAATCATCAAAAGAGGAAGCATATATTCTTAAAAGTGGAAATTATATAAAACTTTAATTTCCCATTTTAATTTTTTTTAATCTTTTTTTCATTTCAAGAATTCTGTTTCTTGTGTTATTTTCAATGTCCTGTTTTTTTGAGTATTTGTTTTCAACTTCAACTATATAGTGTGCTTCCTTAGAAGTTGTCGATGGGATGTTCATTTTTGCAAGATTTCGTTCGACACGTCTTTTTAATTTTTCATCGTCCATTTCCTGGCCTAAAAATATTGGGGTCTTTACAGCTGATGAGATTTTTGTTGTATGGCGTGCGGTGTGTCTTTCTTCACTTCTTCTGTTTAAAATTTCTTCACTTGAATTGTTTAGGTCGTAATCTCTGAAGGGTATTCCAACATCGGAAAGTGCAATCCTTATTTCATCATTTTTTGGAAGTGAATAGTCAAGCATTAATGGATTGGGGCTTGCAAGTGTTCCTCCCTGCATTCTTCCAAAAATGGGGCCGAGGCCTATGTAAAAGTCAGCGTCAATAAATCCTGCCCTGACTGGTGCTGAGGAGGTGTAGGTTGCAATTATCCCGTCATCTTTTATGATGCGTCTGAACTCCTTAAAGAATTCAACTGAAAATAATTCTGGAGCCATATTCTGGCTGAAGGGATCTAGGAATATTGCATCATATGTATCGTCTTTTAATTTCTGCACGGTTTTTCGAGCGTCTTCAATAAAGACATTGAGGGTGATGTTTTCAGGAATTTCTGTGGTTTCCAGACTTAAAGTCGCATAATCTGCGCCAATCAGTTCTTCTTCAATCGCCTTTTTGGTAATGTCATGTTCGGGAATTGGTGAAGGCACCAATAATCCGCATGCCAGTGTTGGAGCAGATATTTCAACCATATCAATTGTCAGATTTGCATTTGAATTTTTCATGAAATCAGCTATTGCTGCTGATGAATTGTAACCTAATCCGGCACATATGTCTAAAATTGAGATGTCTTTTGTGTAATCGAATTTCATAGGTTTGATAAATTTTTCAAATGACTCACTTATTGCCCCTGTAGATGTATGTAGGGTTTCAACTTTATGATTTATTTCACGTGAATTAATAGAATAGGATCCATCATCTGTTAAAACAAAATAATCTTTGTAAGTATCAAAAAAATCGAGTCTGCTTTCATTATTTCGACCACTTCTTTCTTCATCGAAAAGTTCATTAATCAAATCAAAGATATCATCATTAATTATTCTGGCATTGTTTTCATAACTCATTTTAATCTAGTGATATTTAGGTGCTGAAACTTTAAATATTTGCTTATGTCTAATAATTATTTTGAGTAGGTGATGAACATATAATTGAATTGTGTATTTTTTGTTTCCAATAATGTTGTCAAAAATTTTGAAAAATTCACTTGCACTATAAAAAGTGATATTTTTTGTATAAGGTTTCTGAATTTGTTTAATCTATCTATTTCACTTTTTATTTGCTAAAAATCTTTAAAATTATTTGTGATGTATTTATATTAATATTAAACGTTATTTATTGTGTAATTTAATAATAACTTGGATGCACATCCTAAAAATTGGCTTGAAATAATTTTCTCATTAATGATTTTAAGTTCATGATTATATTCTTTAAATATTTATTTTTTCCCGATTATGGTGCTTTTTTAGAAAATAAAGAGGTTTTGCATCTAATTATATAGAAATTAATGATAATTGTCATGTTTTTTTAAGTTTTTTACCTTTAAAATTAAATTCGATTTTAAGCTCTAATTTTCAAATTAAAACTTTTATCCGGGTTGTTTTTGATTAAAATGGCTTAAACTATCCTTATCTATTTTCATGAACATGAAATCTTTTAAATTATTCTCTAATAATTTTTTTCAAATTTATATTATTTTTGACTTATTTTAACAAAAACAGATGGAAAATGCTTATTTTATAGTTTAGGAATTTTTATGAGTTTTTCTAATTTCTGTTCTTTTTTATTCTTAATGTCTATTAATTGATAATATTTATATTAATAAAGCCAAATATTATTATATTTTATTTAAAATAGCTATATTTAACAATGTTTAATCTAATTAAGGCTCAACCAATCAGATTTGATATTGTGGGGTCTTAACATCTTGAGTTTAAATTCATTTGATTTCAACTTAAATGGGCCGATTTGGGCTTGTTTAAGTCATTTAATTTCTTGCCTAAAAATGCTTATTTTTCTTATTTTTTTCATATTTTTGTCTATTTTTTGATAAAAACATTTATATATGAGTTATTTTATAATAATAACTGTCAATCTCAAGTATTGTATTAATTTGAAAAAATTTCAGCAATAATTTTTTACAATATTTTGGGGTTGGTGAAAAGCGAGAGACCAATATTGTCTGTCGCTTAGTTTATCTTATGGAAGATAAACAGATGGGACGGAATTTGATCTTTAGAGGTCAATTTCCATAATGAACAAAACTCATTTGGAATTCTCCACTTATGAGAATAATGAGAAGTAAATTAATGGTTAATGCTTGAAAAATTGCCAAAAGTTCATGATGATCATGATGATGGCATAGTTGATGGCAAGGCCATATAGATTTTGATTTCACTGGTAGAGTAGGACTCCTCAAAATATGCCTAAATTTCAATTCTCCAATGAAATAAATCGTTTACAAATTCCTAGTTAAGATATGTTCCTATTAATGGAGATGATGGCTTTGAATTCCATTTCAAAGTTTGAGTGATATTGTCTCAGGTTAGTAGGATTTGAATTTCACACCTAAAACAAATGTAAATGGAAGGATTCTATACCAAAACACTGAAAATCCCTCTTTTAGTGTTTTATGGGTAAACGGACAGTGGTAAAAATTCACTGAATTACTACCAAGTGAAAAAACACGAAAAATCTATTAAAAACTTAATAACACTCCCTAAAAAACAAAAAAGAAGATGGAAAAAACAAGTTCATTAGGTTAAAATCAACTTAACCTCCCATTTTTCTTTTTTTTAACTTTTTTTTGAGCAAAATTTATATAACTTTTAATTTAAATCTTATTTTAAGTAATTATATAAGGTTAAATAAATGTTTGAGATAAAAGCAAAAGATGGAAAAGGCCGTGTTGGTGTTTTGAAAACAAAACATGGTGACGTAAAGACTCCTGCATTAATGCCGGTTATTCATCCTCGAAAACAGGTAATAGATGTTGGCAAATACGGTGCGGATATAGTAATCACTAATGCTTACTTGATTTATAAAGATGAAGAGCTGAAGAAAAAGGCCATAGATGAAGGGCTGCACAAACTGATTAATTTTGACGGTCCGATAATGACAGATTCCGGATCTTTCCAGTTATCTGTCTATGGGGATGTTGAGATAACAAACAAGGAAGTCATTGAATTTCAGGAATTAATCAAAAGCGACATCGGAACAAGTCTGGACATTCCAACAGCCCCTTTTGTCGAAAGAGAAAAAGCGGAAAGCGACATGGAAATAACACTTGAACGTGCTCGTGAGGCTGTTGAATTCAAAAAACAAAACAATATCGAAATGCTTTTGAATTCCGTAGTTCAGGGATCCACATTTCTTGACTTGAGACGGGAATGTGCAAGGGAACTGTCAAAATTAAATGCCGATTTATATCCGATTGGTGCTGTCGTTCCATTGATGGAATCCTATCATTACAAGGACCTCGTTGATGTGGTAATGAACTCGATGAAGGAGCTTTCAGATACAGTTCCCCGCCATCTGATGGGGGCAGGTCACCCAATGATATTTGCATTGTGTGTTGCGTTGGGGTGTGATCTGTTTGATTCGGCGGCTTATATTTTGTATGCCGAAGACGACAGGCTTCTGTCAACTAGAGGTACTTTCAAGCTTGAAAATCTCCAGGAAATGCCTTGTTCATGTGAAGTATGTACCAATTATACTCCAGATGATTTGAGGGCAATGCCTAAGGAAAAAAGACGGGATTTGATTGCTCAGCATAATCTACATGTCTCATTTGCAGAGCTAAGGTTAATCCGGCAAGCCATCTATGACGGAAATCTGATGGAATTGGTCGAGGAGAGGTGCCGTGCTCACCCGGCATTGCTTGAAGCCCAAAGGCAGCTTGGAAACTACACTGCAGATTTGGAAAAGTATGACCCAAGAAGTAAAAAGTCAGCATTCTTCTACACTGGCCCCGAATCACTTTCAAGGCCGGAAGTCCTAAGGCATATGCAGAAATTACGTCAGATGCCTAAGAAACGTGACCTGATAATTCTTCCTCCAAGCAGAAAGCCATATTCCAAATTCATTTCAGGCAAACTTGGCGAATTTTACGTTCACGGCAATAAACAGGAAATTGACTTGGACAATGCTGACTTTATGGTGCTGGATATTCCATTCGGATTGATACCTCTTGAAATTGATGAAGTGTATCCATTAAGCCAGAATGATGCTCCAAAAACACGCGATGTGGACAGCATTGAGTTCATTGAAGATTTCATCACAGAATTTGTTGAGTATTATGACCAGGTTCTAATACATTCACGGGCTGTTAGGGACCTGGATATGGACTTGTCCAAATACGATTTGTCAGAAGACATAAGATACAGGAAGGATGATGTCAAAAAAATCAGAGCCATTGCAGATTATCAGTTTGGAGTTGGCGCTGGAGAATCGTTGTTTAAAGGCAACATCAACATTGAAAAAAGTAAAAAGACAGGTAAAATCAGACATATCTATGATGGAAAGGTCTTGCTTGTAAATATGAGGGCTTCAGATTCCTATCTGATATTGTCAAAGGAGGGTGCAAGAAGACTTCACGATGCATTGCCTTATCCGCAAAATAGGGTTGTTGTAAACAAGGACTCAGAACCATTTGCACTTGATGGAAAAAGCGTATTCTGTAAATTCGTTGTTGAATGTGATGAAAATATCCGTGCAAAGGATGAGGTCCTGATTGTAAATGAGCAGGATGAGCTTCTAGCCTATGGAAAGGCGTTGCTTGGTGCCTGTGAAATAGAGCAGTTTGAAACTGGACAGGCTATCAAAACCCGTAAGGGAATGAAGAAGTGATATAATGAGTGAAAATGATAAAGTAAACACAGGCCATAACATTGAAGATAGGGAACTAATTAAAAATGCAAGAAAACCTGAAGGTGAACTCGGCCATAAGATTCTTGATAGAATGAACAGATCCCATGAAGCAATGGCACAATGGGGAGTAAGCCATTTTGAGATTCAAAAAGACTCAAAAATATTGGATATCGGTTGTGGCGGTGGAAGAAACCTTGAAAGATTTGCCTCACAGATATCTGATGAAGGCAGGGTCGTCGGTATAGACTATTCTGAAGTTAGTGTCGAAAAATCCATTGAGTTAAATAAGGAAGCTATCGATAAAGGTATTGTTAATGTTTTGCAGGGATCCGTTTCCGACATGCCGTTTTATGATGAGACATTTGACATTGCAACAGGTTTTGAAACAATTTACTTCTGGCCGGATTTCATAAATGATTTAAAAGAAGTCAACAGGGTTTTAAAGAAAGGGGGATTAGTATTTTTCTGCAATGAGGCCGTTTACAGAGAAGGGGAAATGGAAAAATATGATGACCTGGTTGAACTGCTTGACATGAAAATTTACTCTGAAGATGTTTTAAGACAATCCCTTGAAAAAACGGGATTTGGTGATTTTAAGGCATTTGTTAATGAAGAAAATGATTGGATTTGCATAACTGCAAAAAAAATCTGATTTTCTTTATATTTTCATTATTAACGAAAGATTTATATATTATTAAAACATAAGTTTATTTGTTGTTAGTTTTCATGCGGTGTTAGTCCAGCCTGGTTAAGACTCTAGCCTGCCACGTTAGAGACCCGGGTTCAAATCCCGGACGCCGCATTTTTTTATATGCAGTTGTGGTATAGTCTGGTTATTACTTGGGCCTTCCAAGCCTACAACCCGGGTTCGAATCCCGGCAACTGCATCTTGAATTACATACTTTTTTTAAAATACTTATTTTGTTTAAAAAATACTCTATTTTTAGTTACTTTTATATAATAATAGAAATATAATATTAATAATTAAATTGATTTTTAATTTATGTTAAGATTATAATTTAAGGTGATTTAATGGTAGGAATAGTAGGATATGGGGCACATGTGCCATCATATAGAATAAAGGTAGAAGAAATTGCTAAAGTGTGGGGAGATGACCCTGTTGCTTTATCAAATGGATTGGTTGTTAATGAAAAATCCGTACCTTCTCCTGATGAAGACACTGCGACCATTGCAGTAACTGCTGCAAGATATGCTCTTGCAAGAGCTCAAATTGATCCGTCAAAAATTGGTGCTGTTTATGTTGGTTCCGAATCACATCCGTATGCAGTAAAACCTACCGCTTCAATTGTTGCAGAAGCGGTTTGCGCAACTCCAAAATTAACTGCTGCCGATTTGGAATTTGCATGTAAGGCAGGAACTGCAGGAATTCAAATGACAATGGGTCTTGTCAAATCAGGTATGATTGAATACGGATTGGCTATTGGTGCTGATACTTCACAAGGAGCACCTGGTGATGCTTTGGAATACACTGCGTCTGCCGGTGGTGCAGCATATATTATTGGTGAAGACAATACAATAGCAGACATTAACCATACTTGCAGTTTTACAACAGACACTCCTGACTTTTACAGAAGGGAAGGTCAGAACTACCCATCTCACGGTGGACGTTTCACAGGTGAACCGGCTTACTTTAAACATGTATTGAGTACAGCAAAAATGCTGTTTGAACAGACTGACTCAAAACCTGAAGATTATGATTATGCATGTTTCCACCAGCCTAACGGTAAATTTTACTTAAGGGCAGGTAAAAAATTAGGATTCACATCAGATCAAATTAAACAGGGATTATTAACTCCAAATATTGGAAACACTTACTCTGGTGCTGTACCTTTAGCTTTATCTAATATTTTGGATGTTGCAAAACCTGGGGATAACATATTCGTCATCTCATATGGTTCAGGTGCCGGAAGTGACGGTTTTTCAATAACTGTTAAGGATGAAATTGAAGAGAGAAGAGAATTGGCTCCAAAAACACAAAGCATCATTGACCAAAAAACATATGTTGATTATGCGGTTTATGCTAAATTCAAAGGTAAAATTAAAATGTAAGGGGGCTTTAATATGAGAGATGTTGCGATTATAGGAGTTTCACAAACAAAATTCGGCGAATTATGGGATTCATCATTTAGAGATTTGATTGCTGAGGCCGGAGTAAAAGCTTTAGTCGATGCAAGCATTGACGGTAATGACATTGAAGCAATGTATGTTGGAAACATGTCTTCAGGACTGTTTGTAGAGCAGGAACACATTGCCGCACTTATTTCCGACCACGTAGGTCTTAATCCAGTTCCAACCACAAGAGTGGAAGCTGCCTGTGCTTCAGGTGGTTTAGCATTAAGGCAAGGAATCATGGCTGTTGCATCAGGTTATCATGATGTGGTAATTTCTGCCGGTGTTGAAAAGATGACTGATGTGGTTGACGCTACCCCTGCTATTGCCACTGCATCTGACCAGGAATGGGAAGCTCAGCAAGGTGCTACTTTCCCGTCACTCTATGCGATGATAGCAAAAAGGCACATGCATGAATACGGAACTACCCGTGAGCAGCTGGCACAATTTTCTGTAGTAAACCACAAAAACGCATCCAAAAATCCGAATGCCCAATTCCCATTTGAAGTTTCAGTAGATAAAGTTATTAACTCTACAATGGTTGCAGATCCATTAACTCTTTTAGACTGCTCTCCTGTAAGTGACGGAGCAGCTGCAATTGTTTTGGTTCCTGCTGAGGATGCAAAAAAATATACTGATACTCCAATTTATGTAAAAGCTTCTGCACAGGCTTCTGGAACTTTAACATTACATGATAGAAAAGATATCACTACCATTGAATCTACAAAAGTTGCTTCCAGAAAAGCTTATGAAATGGCAGGAGTAACAACCAAGGACATTGATTTGACTGAAGTTCATGACTGTTTCTCAATAAATGGACTTTTAGCAGTTGAAGATTTAGGATTTGCCGAAAAAGGTAAAGGTGGAATAGCTATTGAAGAAGGTCAAACCGAAATTGATGGTGATTTCCCGATCAACACTTCCGGCGGTCTTAAGGCACGTGGACACCCATTGGGTGCTACAGGTATCGCTCAGGCTGCTGAAGTCGTATGGCAACTCAGAGGAGAAGCTGGAGCAAGGCAGGTTGATGGTGCGGAAATCGGTATGACTCACAACATTGGAGGAACCGGTGGTACTGCAGCTGTACACATATTCGGAAGAGATTTGTAATCTCTTTTACTTTTTCTTTTTTTTATGATAATTAATACTGGTTCAAGAACTGATATTCCGGCTTTTTTTAGTGAATGGTTTTTAAACAGAATTGAAGAGGGTTCGGTCTGTACTCGAAATCCCTACAATGATGACATTTACAGATATCCTCTTGATTCCAAAATAATTGACTGTTTGTGCTTCTGTACGAAAAATCCAAAGCCTCTTTTAAAAAACATTGATTTGTTGGATGATTTCAATCAATTCTGGTTTGTAACTATTACTCCATATGGGGGAGATATAGAAAGGAATGTTCCCAGTTTCAAACACGTTATTAAAACTTTTAAGATATTATCCGATTATTTGGGAGTAAATGCAGTATCGTGGAGATATGACCCCATTTTCATCTCTGAGAAATATTCTCTAGATTATCATATTGACAAATTTGAAGAAATGTCCTCGCAGTTATCTGGTTATACCAATGATTGTACTATTAGTTTCATTGACTTGTATCAAAAGGTTTTAAGGAATTTTCCTGAAGTAAGCGAGGTCACAAGGGATGAGATGCTGAAAATTGGTGAAGAATTTTCGATGATTGCCGAGAAGTATAATCTTCAAATGAAAACCTGTGTTGAAGGCACATTGCTTGACCAGTTTGGATTTGATTCCTCTGGATGCATGACCAAGCAGGTCATTGAAAATGCTATTGGAAGTAATTTGAAAATCCCTAAAGGGAAATATAGGATTCGTGATTGTGATTGTATATTTGGAAGGGATATTGGAGCATATAATACTTGCCTTCATGGGTGCAGATATTGCTATGCAAATTTTTCAACTAAGCTGGTTAAAAGGAATTGGAAACTGCACAATCCAGATTCTCCGCTTTTAATTGGTGATGTTAAAGATAGTGATGAAATAAAAGAAGTTAATGAGCCAAGTTATATTGAAACTCGTGAAAAAGTTGTACCTCTTAAGAGTACTTTCCAATCAACTTTGTTATAGAATTTTAAATTAGATATTATTATTTTTTTTGGAAGAGTCGGTTTTTGTAAAAATTCTGAATTTCATTATCATATGGTATTCCAATAACAAAAAAATTAGTATAATTACTTAGGGGAAATTAAATTTTTCCCCTAACAAATTAAAGTCCCAAAAATAGTGATACCGTGAATACAATAATCAGCAGCCAGGTAACCAGTTTGAATTCTTTTGCTTTGCCGGTAGCAATGGATGCAACTGCATAAGTGATGAATCCCCATGATATGCCTATTGTGATGGAGTATGTTAAAATCATCATTATGGTAGTTATGAATACGGAAGAGGCCATAACCATGTTGTTCCAGTCTACCTCTTTCAATTGTGCAGCCATCAGTATACCTACAATCACCAATGCCGCTGCTGTCACTGAAGAAGTGAATAATGATAAAACTGTAGGGGCAAAGACAAGTGAAAGCAGGAAGAAAATACCTATAAATATTGCTGTTAATCCTGTTCTGCCTCCCAGTTCAATACCTGTTGCACTTTCTACATATGCATTTAATGTTGATGTACCTAAAACGGCACCGATGAGTCCACTAATTGCGTCTGCGAGGAAAGCTCGGCCAATACCATCTGCATTACCATCTTCATCAATGAAACCACACTGATTTGCTAAAGGAATTAATGTTCCTGTAGTATCAAAGAAAGTCACAAACAATAATGAGAACAGGATTGTGAGTAAGTTAGGGATGTTGGAAAATAATTGGCTAAATCCTTTTGTAAATGCACCGACTAGGGACACATCAAAGTTAAATGAAATAAAGTGTGTCGGAATAGATGGCATTAAAGCATTTCCAGTACCAAATCCAAATAATGTGAAAATCACTCCTAAAATTGATGTTATTACTAAACCAAGAAATACTGCTGCAGGCACTTTTTTAAGGTATAACACTAAAGTAAGCATGATGCCGATAATTGCTAAAAGTGCAGGGGCAGATGATATATTGCCCATTCCCACTAAAGTAGAAGAGTTGCCTATAATAATTCCAGCACCTTTTAAACCGACAAATGCTAGGAAAAAACCAATACCTGCACCAATTGCAAATTTCAGGTCAAGGGGGATTGCATTAAGAATTGCTTCCCTTAAACCGGATATGGTAATCAATATAAAGAGTATGCTTGAAACAAATACTGCCGCAAGCGCAGTTTCCCATGTGTTGCCCATACTTATAATGATTGTATATGTAAACACAGGGATTATTCCCATGCCTGGTGCAAGGCCAACTGGGTATTTTGAAATAAGCCCCATAATAATGCAGGAAATTCCTGAAGCAAGAGCAGTTGCAAAGAATACTCCTGTTGCAGGCATTCCTCCTTCAGATAGCAATGCAGGGTTTACACCTAAAATATAAGCCATAGCTAAAAAGGTTGTTAAACCTGCCAGAAACTCAGTTTTTAAATTTGTATTATTTTCGTCCAATTTGAAAAATTTGGTTAACATGAAACCATCCGATATCTAGATTTATTTAGAAATTTATCATTTATATATATTTTATTGACATATAATAATTTTTTCTAATCCTTCAGAATTGGCATAATAATTTATTCATTGTTTAATAGTCATTGAATTAATTTTACAATAAGTTATAGATAATTCCGGATATATTATGCAACCAACAAAAGGAATCAAGAAATGCATAATACTGATTTTTTACTATTAATTTGAAATATTAAAGATGATGATATTGTTAGGGAAGTTTTAGAGCCTCATGATATTGATACACAAACTAGATTATTCTAATCATATTTTTTATAAAAATATTTCATTCAATTCATTATGTAATTCATAAAATATGTACTTTAATTATTTGAAGTACTTCATTTAGATATAGTTAAAAAAATTACTTCACTTGAATGAAGCACTATAAAAAAATGAAGAATAGAGTTCAACTTCAAATGAATGAAGTTATAAATTCACTAGTCAATTATCCAAGTCCTGCGGGAAAATTCCTCGTGGTATTGTCTTTTTTCTTCTTCAGAGAAAATATAATTTTCATATTTTGAATAATCCTTAGACTGATAAGTATAATGCACATTCAATGTAAGGCTTTGTGAATACGGTTTCCATAAATTCACTTAAAGCAATAGAAATATTCTTATAGAATTCACCATTTCAATGATTTAATGATATGCCTTACAAATAAGAAGTTTAAAACACTTGCAATTGATTTTCCAACAGACAAACCTGCCCAAACACCGATTAAACCCCAACCGAGCAATATTCCAAATACATATATAAATACATTTGTACATATTATTTCACGTATTATTGTCCAGGCCAAACTTGTTGTTCCTTTCCCTATTCCCTGATAAAAATAACTAGATGTTAATCCAATACTTATAAAAGGCAGACATAAAGTTCCAATCTGAAGAAAACCTGCAATTCCTCCAATCAAATGTGAAGTTTCAGGAGTGAATGCAAGTATACTTGCCAGGGGATTGGCAAATAAAATAAAAATAATTAAAAATAATGTTGCCAAAATCATGGACATTTTTGATCCGTAAAGATGGCTTCTTGATAGATAATCCTCATTTTTGGCACCGAAAGCGCTGCCGGAAACTGTAGTAACTGTTGTGCCTATAGCATTTATAGGTAATGTCGCAAAGGTATATAATCTTTGAGCTGATGAAAATACCGCAACCCCATAATCACCGCTAATTATTGAAATAAATATTAAATACATGCTTAAAGCAATATTTTGTATAATCATTTCCATTGATGAAGGAATAGCGACCTTTAAAATGTCAAAAGATATTTCAGAGTCAAATTTAAAAGTTTTAAAGTTAACATCAACGTAGGTGTCTTTCTTAATGAAAATCCAATATAGCATAACAGTTAATGCAATAAAACAACTGAACACTGTTGCAATCGATGCACCTGCAGAACCAAGATTCAGGGTATAGATGAAAATCGGATCAAGTATTGTATTCAGTATTACAGCAAAACCAATGCCATACATTGGTCTTTTCATGTCTCCCTCGCCCCGCAGTATTCCAGTCAAACCAATTGTAAATACCATTGCGGTCAGACCCAAGAATAATGGAGTTCCATATTTCAGACCTTCATTTAAAGATCCACCGCTTGCACCTAAAAGAATCAGCAAGGGTTTTTGTAAGAAAAACAATAATAATGTTAAAATTATTGACACTATTATTAAAATTAAAATTGAATGCATTGCCGACATATTTGCGCCATTATGATCCTTTGCACCTATAAAACGGCTAATGCTGCTTGCTACACCGGTACTGAGACCCAGACTTATTCCAAGTAAAATCATGAAAAAAGGATTAAGAAAACCAATGCCTGCGATTGCAGTTTGTCCCAGGCCAACAACCCATATGCCATCAACAAGATAATAACCTGCAACGAAAAGCATTGCAAGCATCGTTGGCACAGATAACTTTTTAATGGCTTTTTCTGGTTCACCTCTAATTAGATCAATATTTTCTTTGGTTTGTGCATTATTTTCCATAAGTTATCTCCCGATTAAGTCAAATCAGATGGAAATCCTTGGAATTAGTTAATTTCATCCACTCAGTTGTTTCATTTAATGGAGTTTAAATTCGAAGACATGTCATCATTAATGATTTTTGATAAAACTGAAATATAAACATCTTTGAAATCATTTATCATCTTATCAGAATATTTGTTTGAATTTGTAAATACTAGCCTGTAATCGGTACCGTTTTGATAAACCTGAACAAGAAATTCTGTTAAAGAATCTTGGAAGCTATTAATGACTTTATTATAAATTTCATGAGATTCAGCATCGTCAATAGTATTGAAGTCATCTATAATCCAATTTGGTATAAATTGGAATAATATATTGACCTCAAAATTATATTTCTGATAGAGCAGTAAAATTGGATAATAACTATATCTTAATGCCTCATAAACGGTATCTGCCATTTGTTCCATGAATGAACTGATGCTTTGATTTTTACAATCTGCTATTATTGGCATTACATTTGATGTCATTCCTATGAAACTTTCAGGGAATCTGTCACGTCCGTTTTCAATCATTGTAAATAAAACCTTATCCCCATCTGAAAACTGGGATAATGTATAGGCAAATATGCTTGTGAAAAATACGTTTTCACTTATCCCTGCTTTATTTAAAAATGATTTGAATGCAGCTTTGTCAAATTCCAAATCATAAACTGAAGAACTATATCCTTCAGGCAAACTGTCCTCTCTTAAAACACCCACATCATCAATATTCGATAAAATAGGCTCATAAAATTCACCTGCTTCATCAAACTTTTCGGTATTTTTAATTTGATGTGTAAATGCTGATGTTTTTAGGAATGTATCGTCAAAAGCAACATCACCACCATTAAGAAGGGTCATGAAGTCCTTCTGGAATACTCCTGCAGATATTGCATCAAAAATAATATGGTGAATCCAATAAATCAAGTAATATGAATCTTTATTTTCAACAATCAGGAACTTGGACAGATAATTATATAAATCAAAACTTTCAGAAAAGAAATCTATAATGTTATCCTCACCCGCATCAGTTTTCACTGAAATTGGAGGTTTTGCACCTTTTACCAAATATGGATATTCTCCCTTAAACAGTCTGATAATGGTTCTAAGCATATTATAAAGTCCTCTCACATCCGCTCCATGTGCCTTAATCAGATTTATAATTTCATTTATTCCGTATTTTTTAGCTGTAGTCATTAAGTCTTTAAGCAAATCCAAATTGCTCATGTCAATATTATCATTTACTTCATATTCATCACTTAAGCGCATGCTTAAAATCGGATGGGCATCCAATAGTTTATCCAATGATTCAAGTATATTTTCAAGACTGTATTCCTTAGGGATAGAAATATAACCAGGAATATGATAGGCATTCTTTTTATTATAAACATTCACATCTGCAAACACATTAATCTGTGCTGAATTCAATGGACATCCACTTTCCAATGAATAAATGTCCAAATCAAAAGAATAATCGGACATGTTTTTTGCAATTGCTTCGGGAGTTCGGAAAGCGAAAATATCTGCCATGGTCACGTCATGTGAGGTTATATAAGACAGTAATCTGATTGCAGTAAGTGAATCTCCGCCTAAATGTATGAAATCATCGTAAATGCTAACTTTTTCTATCTTCAATGCCTTTTCGAAGGCTTCAACAATTTCTTTTTCATTTTCATCTCTTGGAGCAACATATTCTGCATGCAAACTAGTTTTATCTACATCAGGCAAAGCACGCTTATCGACTTTACCATTGACATTCAATGGGATTTCGTCTAGTTTTACTACATATGATGGAACCATGTATTCTGGTTTGTGTTTTAAGACATATTCACGAACATAATCAACTAAATCCTCTTTTAAATCTTTAGATAAAGTAACATAGGCTACTAGTTCATTGTTTGTGTTGTTTTTGCTAATTTGGACTGTCACATCTTCAATGTTGTCCATCTTTCTTATCACTGATTCGATTTCAGTGAGTTCCACACGATTTCCTCTTATTTTTACCTGGCCATCACGACGGCCGATAATGCCGTAGCTTCCATCTGGAAGCAGTCTTGCCACATCGCCTGTGCAATATAATCCACCATATTCTTCATTGTTTTCAAATGGATTACTCATAAATGCTTTAGAGGTTTCTTCTTGTCTATTTAAGTAACCGTCAGCTAGTTGAATACCCGACAGATATAATTCTCCGACTGCTCCAATCGGCACTCGTCTAAATTCTTTATCCAGGATGTATGCTTTTGTATTGTTTTGTACATACCCCACACTGCTGTAATCGATTTTGTTTGTTGTATCTGCACTGATCACATATACGCAGGCTTCGGTTGGTCCATATGCATCAACAATCCTGTAATTTCTGATTTCATCTATTTGCCCTAATTTTTCTCCCCCGGCAACAAGTACTTTTAGGGATGTTTCATCAATTTGGCTTATAAATAGTTTGGCAATTTGTGTGGTTATATATGTGTGTGTAACTCCATGTTTCATGAAATGCTTATTCATTGCGGAGATATTTAATTTTATATCATTAGGAATTACGTTTAAGCAGGCACCGGAATATATTACCGAAAATATTGCTGCCATCGCAACATCAAAACCTATGGAAGCAAATAAGCCATAAACATCCTCAGGGAGAATGTCCAAATCATTAACATGGAAATCTATGAAGTTAACTAATGATTTTCTGGTGATTTTTACACCTTTAGGAATGCCAGTACTGCCGCTTGTGTATAATATGCAGGCCAAATCGCCGTAAGTATTATCCAGTTTATTTAAAGTTCTGATTTCACCGTTGATGATGTCTGATATGTTTAGAATAATGCGATCTTTTGCCAGATTGTACCCCCGTTCATAGGTTTCATCGCTGACAATGAGGACCTTGGAGTCGGTATCTTTTATCATGAACTCCACACGTTCATTAGGATGGGTATCATCCAATGGAACGTAGATTCCAGCTATTGACAGGACTCCCAAGGTGCAGAACATATACAGTTCGCTGCGCGGAACCAAAAAGCTGACCTTGTCTTGGGGTTCAACGCTTAAATCAATGAGTCTTCTTCCAATTGCATCTACAATATATGCCCCTTCAGCATAACTGTAGGAAAGGTCATTGAACTCAACCAATTTGTTTTCAGGATGCTTAGACAGATTATAATTAAAGGCGTCTAAAATATCTTCATAATCCAAATCATGCTCTGTCTGGTTATAGCTGTCTAGAAGGGCAATGTCTTCATTTGCAGTATAGTCGATTTCTTCTAATTTATCAACAGAAATTATTTGTTCTAATATTAACTTGTATGATTCAACAAATTGTTTAGCAGTATTTTGGCTGAATTTATCCAAATGGCTTACGCTAACAACAAAACCATCTTCTAAATCGTTAACAACACATAAGAAATCACTGACTCCATCTGCATCATCTCTAAATACTATTTCATCACCAATCTCAAATTCATTTAAATCATGATTATACTCGAAAATAACATCATTGTTTAAATCAAACTCTTTTGCAAGCAATCTGAATGGATAGATACTGTTGGTCATTGATTTTAAGATTAAATCAGAAGTATAATCTACATAATCTGCAACGGATCTATTTTCACAGTCAACAATAACTGGAATTGTTCTGATAAACATTCCCCAAGCATCCTGCAGGTAATCTTCATGACGCCCATGTTCAGTAAAGTTATAATAAACTTTATCGCTGCCTGTGAAACGTGAATATGTGTATGCAAATACGGCATTCAATAAATTGTTAACAGTAATATTATTTTTCTTAGTGAACGATTCAACATTTTCACGAATGCCTCTGATAGGAAGGCCAACACTACCAATTTTTCCATCAACATCTCTTAAAAGGTATTGGACTTCATCAATATCTGCGAAATTGTCCTGGAAGAATTTTTGGGCAGATTCATATTTGTTGTCATATTGTACTTCAAATGAATCACGACTAGCGTAAACAAAGCCCAGATCAATTTCATCATCTAATTTGCCCATTAAGGCTAGTTCTAATCCTTTATTGATAAGTGTGGCAGTAGTTGCATCACTAATGATGTGATGCACATTATAGATTATGGACTTGTCGGCTTCGCTATCCACAATTATAAAAGCAGCTAAAGACTTATCCAAATCAAATGGCTTGATGAAATCGGAATAATTTTCATCCTTAGCTATTTCAATAGATGGATAACTATCACAAATTAAAAGAGGCATATTTGCAGTATCTAAAACACGACCTTTTAAGATAGGATGTTTTTTGATTAAAGCATGAATTGCATCTTCAATTTCGCCGATTGTATAGTTAGAATCACAATCAAATATTCTAGGGTTTGAATAAGCCAAACCTTTTTTATGAACTTTTTCGTCTAGATAGATACCTAATTGGGATTCAGATAAACAGCAAACAATGTTATTATCTTTGAATTTATAATTGCCAATGAATTCAAGTTCAGATTTAATATTTTCAATGAATTTGTTGAATTTATCGCCAATATAGGTATTTCCCGCATATTGCCCATTAATTCTATATGAATTTCCATCACGAAAAACATTGAAGGTAATGCCGTAGGTTTCTAAACTGTGTTTATAAATGTCTGTTTCCTCACTGTCCAATAATGATTCTGGAATAATTGATTCAAACAATTCATTTTTAAATGAAAATTCACTGCTTAAGAAATTGAAAGTGACTGGGCAGTGTTTGAATTCCAATTCTTTTGTTGTATAGATTAATGAATAATAATTCAAACCCAAATTATTGGCATCGTTAAATGCAGATTTAATATTATAAACATCATTCATTAAAGAAACATCACTATAATCATTGTTTACATCGACTAATATAGGATATTGGCTAGTGAACCAGCCGACTGTTCTGTTAATCTTTGCAATGCTTTCATCACGGCCATATGTCTCACGCTTGAATATTGCGTCTTTGCCATAGGTCTTATTATATGCTCTTGCAATTGCTAAGGCCAAATATTCCTCTTCAGACAACATCAAAAGATTATCAATATCATAATTTACATCAACATCAAATATAAATGGATTTGCATTGCCCTTAATAGAGGAATCATCCAATAAATCATTGATTTTAGTCCAATATCGTTTTTCCTCAGGTGAAATGTCATTGACCAGATTTTTAATGTCTTCTACCCAATTTTTGTATGGATATGGTCTTTGAAGCCCTATTTCTTTTCCTGCTTTTAGATTGTTGTAGATATTGGTTAAATCTGTGATTAAAATGTCCCAGCTTACGCCGTCTATAATCAAATGATGAATGATAAACATAAGATATGATGTGCTTTTGTGATGAATCAAATTAATTTCAATTAAGTTGCTTTCTACATCTAAAGAATTAAGTGATTTTATAAATATGTCTTTTATTGACTCTTCAAAGTCATTTGAAATGTTATATTCATTTATTTCACAAATCTTGCTATTGATAGGCAATATCTCTTGAATTACATCCCCATTCTCACCTAAACTGTAATCTGCACGAAGCATATCATGAACATTGCATAACTCATTGAAGGACTCCTGTAGGGTGTCTATGTCTAATTTTTCATTGGATTTTAAAATGTAATATTGTGAGAACTTATCTGAAGTGACTTGGTCAAAGAAATATTCCTGGATTGGAAGTAAATCTACAGTACCCTCCACTGCATCATATGAAATACTTTCCACAATTTGGACATTTTGTGCAATCCGACTTGGGGTTTTATAGTTCAATATGTCTCTAGCAGTGCAGGAGATATCATTTTTCTCCAAGATTGATATAACGCGAATGGCAGTGATGGAATCTCCACCTAAACGAACAAAATCATCATTTACGCCAATGTCCTTTTGATTAAATACATATTCGAAAGCCTCGGCAATATGCTTTTCAGTTTCATTTGCTGGGGCAACGTATTCATCATGCAAACTTTCCAAATCAACTTCCGGCAATGCAGACCTGTTGACTTTACCGTTAACATTTAAAGGAATTTCATCCAATTCAATTACAAATGAAGGTACCATATAGTCTGGTTTGTATTTAGTTACATAATCACAAACGGAATCTTTAACATCGTCAATTTCATGAGATAGAACTACATAGGCGACCAATTCATTGTTGGAACTGCTTTTAATAGTTTGAACTGTAACATCACTAACATAATCCAATTTCCGAATGACTGATTCAACTTCGGATAGTTCCACACGGTTTCCTCTTACTTTTACTTGCCCATCACGACGACCTACAATGGCTAACGATCCGTCAGGCAAAACCCTCACCAAATCTCCAGTACGATACAATGTATTATAATCCTCTTCCTCATCAAAAGGATTTTCAACAAAAGATTTTATTGTTTCCTCTTCACGGTTCAAGTATCCATCAGCAATCTGATAACCTGCCAAGTATAATTCACCTGTGGCGCCACAAGGCACACGTCTTTTCTCATCATCCAAAATATAAGCTTTGGAATTGTAATTTAGCTTACCTACAGATGAGTAATGAATTTTATCTGAATTGTTTATTGAAGAAATGAAGTTGTTTGCCTCACTCGGACCATATTCATCCACCAATTGATAATTTTTTGGACTTTCAATTTCTCCAAGCTTTTCCCCGCCGACAAACAGATAATCCAGTGATGAATCATCAATTTCATGCATAAAGAGTTTTCCAACAGGGGTAGTGATGATTGTATGTGTTACATTCTGTTCAATGAAATAATCATTGAGTTTATACATATTGTATCTGATTTCTTCAGGAACCACTGATAAGCAAGCTCCAGAGTAAATTGCCTTGAATATTGACATTACGCCAGCGTCAAAGCCAATTGAAGCATACAATCCATAAACATCACTACTATCTAAACAGAATGTTTCGCCATAGTAGGTTGCCACGTTAAGAATAGCTCTGCGAGTAATTTTTACACCTTTAGGAACTCCAGTAGTGCCGCTAGTATATAGAATGGAAGCAATATCTTCATAAACCACAGGTAAAGAAGATAAAGATTTTATATCTTCCTTAAGGATATCAGAGATGTTTAAAATGGAAATGCCATCAGACAACTCTTTTGCACGTTCATAAGTTTTATCACTGGCAATAATCACCCTCGAATCTGTATCTTTCATCATAAAGGCGATTCGTTCGTCAGGTAGTGTATCATCTAAAGGAACATAAACAGCACCTACAGACATACAGCTCAAAATACAGAACATGTACAATTCAGAGCGAGGAACTAAAAATCCAACGCATTCTTGAGGTTTGATGCCTAATTCCAGAAGTTTCTTGCCTATTGCATCGGCTACATAAGCGCCTTCAGCATAGGTGTAGGAAACATCATTGCAGGAAACCAGCCTGTTTTCAGGATATTTGGAAAGATTGTCATTGAACGCATCAAGAATATCATTCCAAACCAAAGGATGTTCTGTCTTGTTGTAGCTGTCCAAAAGTTCAATGTCTTCTGTGGAAATATAATCGATATCTCCAAGATTTTCTTTTTTCAAAAATTGAATTAACACTTCTTTGAATACTTTAACGAATTGTGTTGCAGTATGTTGGCTAAATTTGTCCAAATGACTTACTGTAATGAGAAAACCGTCTTCCAAATCATTAACAACACATAAAAAGTCGCTGACCTTGTCTGCATCATCCCTAACTACTATATCATCACCAACTTCAAATTCATTCAAATCGTAGTTATATTCAAATGCAACGTCATTGCTTAAATTAAATTCTCGTGCAGTCAATCTGAATGGATAAATACTGTTGGCCATTGATTTCAGGATTAAATCAGCCACATCGGTTACATAATCATTAACGGATTTATTTTCACACCCAACAATGACAGGTATAGTTCGAACAAACATGCCCACAGCATCCTGCATGTAATCTTCATGACGGCCGTGTTCAGTAAAGTTATAGTAAACCTTGTCACTACCTGTGAAACGTGAATATGTATATGCAAATACGGCATTCAATAAACTGCCCACAGTAATGTTATTGTTTTGTGCGAATAATTCTACATTTTCACGAATGCCTCTGACAGGAAGGCTGACACTGCCCATTTTTCCATTGACATCCCCTAATAAGTACTGGATGTCATCAATATCAGCGAAAGTATTATGGAAGAATTCTTGAGCATATTTATATTTTTCATCGTATTTTGATTCAAATGAATCATGGTTGGCATAAACAAAGCCATAATCGATAGCATCATCCAAATTACCCATCAAAGCATGCTTTAATTCATTTTTAATGATTGTATGACTAGTTGCATCACTAATCATATGGTGGATATCATAGAATGCAAATCTGCTGTCTTCACTATCTACAATGAAGAAGCGAGCTAAGGATTTATCCAAATCAAACGGTTTAATCAAATCAGGACAATCCCCCTTGTCAACCATTTCAACAGTTGGATAACTGTCGCAAATTAAAAGAGGCATATTTGCAGTATCCAAAACACGACCTTTCAAGATAGGATGCTTCCTGATTACAGCATGAATGGCATCTTTAATTTCATCAATTGAATTATCCTGACTACATTCAAGAATTCCGGTAGTTGAATATGCAACATCTTTTTCATGTACCTTTTCATCTAGATAGATACCTAATTGGGCTTCAGATAAACAGCAGACGACATTATCATCTTCAAATTTATGATTGCCAATGAATTCCAATTCATATTTAATATTTTCAATAAATGCATTGAATTCATCACCAATATATGTGTTGCCTGCATAATCTCCGGTGATTTCATATGAATTGCCGTTGCGCACAACATTGAATGTGATTCCATAAGATTCCAAATCCTGTTTCATTTCCTCATAATCGGGAGATGATTCTGGAATAAATGATTCGAACAATTCATTTTTAAATGAAAATTCACTGCTTAAGAAATTGAAGGTGACTGGACAAGGTTTGAATTCCAATTCTTTTGCTGTGTAGATTAATGAGTAATAATTCAAACCCAAATTATTGGCCTCTTTAAATGCAGTTTTGAGGTTATAAACATCATTCATTAATGAAACATCATCATAAGCATTGTCCACATTGACCAATATTGGATACTGGCTGGTGAACCAGCCGATTGTTCTGTTTAATTTCGCGATGCTTTCATCACGACCGTAGGTCTCACGATTGAATATTATGTCTTTGCTATATGTCTTTTTATAAGCTCTTGCGATTGCCAAAGCCCAATATTCCTCCTCAGACAACATCAAAAGACTATTGATATCATAATTCGCATCAACTCTAAATGCAAATGGATTTGCATCGCCTTTTATAGAATAATCATCCAGCAAAGCATTTATTTTAGTCCAATGTTCTTTTTCTTCAGGGGAAATGTTTCTAAGCAAATCCTTAACATCATCCACCCAATTTTTATATGGGTAAGGTCTTGAAAGACTTATCTGTTTTTCAACCTTTAAACTGTTGTAGATATGTGTCAAATCGGTGATTAAAATATTCCAGCTTACTCCGTCAATGATTAAATGATGAATAATTAACATGAGATAGGAAGCATCATTGTGATGAATCAGATTAATTTCAATTAGATTGTCAATATTCAATGAATTGAATGATTTTATGAAGATTTCTTTAAGTGACTCTTCAATGTCATCAGAGATATCATATTCATTTATCTCGCAAATTTGATTATGCACAGGCAATATCTCTTGATTCACATCCCCCTTTTCATCAATGTCATATCTTGCACGAAGCATGTCATGAACATTGCACAATTCATTGAAAGACTTCTGCAAAGTATCTTTATCCAATTTTTCATTGGATTTCAAGATGAAATGTTGTGAGAAATTATCCCTATTGATTTGATCAAAGAAAAATTCTTGGATAGGAAGCAAATCTATTGAGCCTTCAACTGCATCATAAGAAACACTTTCAATGCTTTGAACATTTTGTGCAATCAGATACGGAGTTTTATAATTCAATATATCTCTAGCGTTGCAGGAAATGTCATTTTTCTCTAAAAGTGAAATAACACGAATTGCAGTGATAGAATCTCCACCCAAACGAATAAAGTTGTCATTTAATCCAATGCCTTTTTGATTAAACACAAGTTCGAAAGTGTCAACAATATGTCTTTCAATTTCATTTGTTGGAGCGATATACTCTTCATGCAAAGTACTCAAATCCACATCAGGCAATGCAGATCTATCAACTTTACCGTTGACATTCAAAGGAATGGCATCCAGTCTGACAACAAATGAAGGAACCATATATTCAGGTTCATTTTCACTTACATAATCGCAGACAAGATTTCTAAGTTCATCATCACCAATATTCTCTGATGAAACAACATAAGCCACCAATTCATGGTTAGCTCTATTTTTGATTGTTTTGACTGTAACATCCTCTATGATGTCCATATTTCTGATTGTAATTTCGACTTCTGACAGTTCCACACGGTTTCCTCTCACTTTTACTTGACTGTCCCGACGGCCCACAATACCGTATGTTCCATCAGGCAACATCCTTGCCACATCACCGGTGCAATACAATCTGCCATATTCCTCATTGTCTTCAAATGGATTGGTCATGAATGCCTTGGAGGTTTCTTCTTGTCTATTCAAGTAACCATCAGCTAGTTGAATGCCGGACAGATATAATTCGCCAACCGCTCCAATAGGCACACGTCTGAATTCCTTATCCAGGATATAT